>JBLHHD010000183.1:0-6360 GCA_047614605.1 Alteromonadaceae bacterium | reverse complement strand
CCATGCTTTGGGGTAGTCGACACCTGCAATTAGTGTGTTCGATGAGCGGCTCATCACTATATTTTGACACAAGTGGAGCTAAGTGGATACCCCTTATATATATACATAACGTTCGCCTGCAAGCTTTAAATTTAATTGGTTGGATAATAAGCTCTACCGAAACATAATGCAACTACAAATTAAGTATTAGCAATTGACATTACAGTGGTAATCCAAAGTGCCTGGGGGTATTTAAATAGATAACTTCATTACCTACAATGACCTATTCGAGCACCTCGCAGACGTCGGTTTGTATCAAAATCACACCTTATCCATCAAGATCCATTTTTATTATCGCAAAAGCCTCCCATGACCTTGTTTTAGTGGGGGCTTTTCTTTATGATCACGCAGTTATTTTTAAGATACAGTCGAGTTAGCTTTGTTAGCTGACCGATGATCGCAACACCAATGTTTTTATGTGGAGATATGTGGATGAGCAACGCGCCTGTAAATAATGGTCGCCGCCGCTTCTTGACGGTCGCAACTTCTGTTGTGGGCGGCGTGGGAGTTGTAGGGGCCGCTATTCCTTTTATAGCGTCTTGGAATCCTAGTGCTAAAGCCAAATCTGCCGGTGCACCGGTTGAAGTGGATATTAGTAAACTGGAGCCGGGGCAATTAATTCGAGTAAAATGGCGAGGTAAACCTGTCTGGGTTATATCCCGTACACCGGAGATGTTAAGTAAACTGGATGGTATTGCCGACAGTCTGCGAGATCCCAATTCAGACGAACCTCAACAACCGGCTTTTGCCAAAAATATCTATCGCTCGTTGAAAAAAGACGTTTTTATCGCCGTCGGTATATGTACTCACCTGGGTTGTTCACCAACGTTTCTTTCTGATACTTTTAACGAAATCGTTGAAGGTATGGCATCAGGGTTTTTCTGCCCTTGTCACGGTTCAACATTTGATATGGCAGGCCGGGTTTTCCAGGGTGTTCCAGCCCCGTTAAACCTTGAAATACCGCCTTATCAGTTTATCGACGCTACAACGATTATTGTCGGTGTTTCTGAGGAGACTGCATAATGCAAAAATTGATTAACTGGATTGACGAACGTGTGCCAATGACCCGCGTTTGGAATATGCATCTGGCGCAATACCCTGCACCAAAAAACTTTAACTTCTGGTACTTTTTTGGTTTCATCGCCACTATCGTGCTAATTAACCAAATCGTTACCGGTATTTGGCTGACTATGAGCTATAACCCTTCTGCTGAAGGTGCTTTTGCGTCGGTTGAATACATCATGCGTGATGTTGAGTATGGCTGGTTGTTACGCTATATGCACTCTACAGGCGCTTCTGCATTCTTCTTTGTTGTTTACATGCATATGTTCCGTGGCATGATTTACGGCTCTTACCAAAAACCACGCGAGCTACTGTGGTTGTTCGGTATGTTCATCTTTTTAGCCTTGATGGCTGAAGCCTTCATGGGTTACCTGCTACCTTGGGGCCAAATGTCCTATTGGGGTGCTCAGGTTATCATTTCACTGTTTAGTGCTATCCCGATTATTGGTGATGACATTACTTTGTGGATACGTGGTGACTACGTAATCTCTGGCGCTACCTTGAATCGTTTCTTTGCATTGCATGTTATTGCTTTGCCAATGGTTTTAGTTATTCTGGTTTTCCTTCACATTATTGCTTTGCATGAAGTGGGTTCAAACAACCCTGATGGCATCGATAACAAGAAGAAAAAAGGCACTATACCAGACGAAGAAAAACCAAAATTCAAATTCCATGAATACTACACCGACAAAAAAGACATTGTTGATGCTATCCCGTTCTTCCCGTACGTAGTACTTAAAGACTTGGTTGCGTTCACGCTGTTCTTAATGATTTTTTGCTACATCATGTTCTTTAGTCCTGAGATGGGCGGTTACTTCCTTGAAGCGCCAAACTTTGAGCCAGCTAACCCAATGAAGACGCCTGAACATATTGCACCGGTTTGGTATTTCACTCCATTTTATGCAATTTTGCGTGCGGTACCTGATAAGTTAATGGGGGTTATCGCCATGTTTGCTGCGATCATTCTGTTAGCGCTATTACCGTGGATTGACCGTGGTAAAGTACGCTCAATTCGCTATCGTTGTACTGCTCACAAGTGGAATATCGTAGCCTTTGCTATCAGCTTTATTGTGCTGGGTAAACTAGGTGCTGATGCCGCTGATTATATGAATATTCTGTTGTCCAGAATATTTGGCTTCATTTATTTCGCCTTCTTTGGTTTATTGTGGCTGTACAGTGGCAATGAAAAGACCAAACCAGTTCCAGAGAGGATTGCATAATGAAAAAATTACTCATTATTTTATTAGCTATCCTGCCAACACTGGCGATGGCGTCAAGTGGACACGGTCCTATACTTGAACATGCCAATGTTGACCTGACAGATAAAGCGGCGCTGCAACGGGGTGCCAAGCTTTATATGAATTATTGTCTGGGCTGTCACACTTTGCAATATCAGCGTTATGAACGTACGTTTACTGATATTGGGATACCGCTTGACTTGGGTCAGCAAAACCTGATGCAAGATGGTGATAAAATCGGTCAGTTAATCACTAACGCAATGAATAAAGATGATGCGGCAAGATGGTTCGGCGCTCCTCCACCGGATTTGTCGTTAGAGAATCGTTTGCGTGGTCCTGATTGGGTTTATACCTATCTAAAATCATTCTACATCGACCCTAGTCGCCCATTTGGCGTAAACAACGAGGTTTTCCCTGACGTTGGTATGCCTCATGCGTTGATGGAGTTACAAGGCACACCAGTTAAAGCAACTGAACGTCGTCTAATCGATGGTGAGTATAAAGACGTTTATATTGGCCTTAAAGCAGAAGGTGGCGAAATGAATGCCGCCGAGTATGATCAAGCGGCTTTAGACCTGACGACGTTTTTAGCTTATGTCGGTGAACCTTCACGCCTTGATTCCGAAGCAATCGGTAAAAAGGTACTTTGGTTCCTGCTACTGTTGCTGGTAATGGTTTTTGCCCTGAAAAAAGAATTCTGGCGCGATATCCATTAATTTACCCGGTGAATGAAAAACAATGATGAGGGCGCTACTATGCGCCCTTTTATGGTACTAATGATTTACACTTTTTGGAGGCCATTATGGCTTTAGCTGCCAACAAACGCCCGTTGATGACTTTATTTTCTGGTTCACTTGATCTTTATAGTCACCAGGTTCGGATCGTACTCGCGGAAAAAGGCGTAGGCGTAGATATACATCAGGTAGACCCTGATAACTTGCCTGAGGCACTATTTGAAGTCAATCCTTATGGTACTGTGCCTAGCTTGATTGACCGTGAATTGGGTTTGTATCAATCAGATATCATTATGGAGTATTTGGATGAACGTTTTCCTCATCCACCATTGATGCCTGTTTACCCGGTTGCTCGTGGTCGCAGTCGCTTAATGATGTATCGGATCAAAAATGACTGGTACAAACTAGCGGATCAAATCACTGATGGAACAGGGGATGTCGAAGCGGCTCGTCAGGAGTTAAGAGAAGGTTTATTGAGCGTTGCGCCGATTTTCTCTGAAGCCCCTTACTTTATGAGTGAAGAGTTCAGCTTGATTGATTGCTTTATGGCCCCGTTATTGTGGCGTTTGCCTAAATATGAAATCGAATTATTTGGTGCCGGCTCTAAAGAGCTTAAATCGTATATGGTTCGTTTGTTTGAAAGAGAATCGTTCCAGGCTTCATTAACCGAAGTTGAAAGAGATATTCGCGCCACTTACTAACGGGGTTAAGTGCGTTATCCTTTTGTTCAGGCACCGTCTATAGGTGCCTGATTATCCCGCCCCGTTTTTTCACAGGTATATTTTATGACTCCTAAAGAGCCCTATTTAATTCGCGCTTTTCATCAATGGATTTTAGACAACGACTGCACGCCTTATCTGGTTGTGGATAGCTTTCAACCTAATGTGATGGTGCCGGAGCAGTTTATCCAGCCTGATGGGCAAATTACTTTAAACATCAGCCCTGGTGCAACAGGTGGCTTAAGTCTTGGTGATGAAGCGATTGAGTTTAATGCCCGCTTTGGTGGTACACCACATAACGTGTATATCCCTTGTCGTGCGGTCTTAGCCATCTTCGCTAAAGAAACAGGCGAAGGCACAGGTTTTAACATTGCGCCTCCTGAGGCGGCTGATGAGCAAACCTCAGCCCCTGCACGCAAGCCGACCTTAACCTCAGTAGCGACCCCGGTTGTCAGCGAAGTAAAAAGTCCCGACCAACCGAAGAAAAAAGGCTCTCATCTGAGCGTTGTTAAATAATTAGTGCCCGTCCGGAAACGCTAGCTTCCATCGGCTAAATGGCAGGGCGGGCGCTATGCAGCATCGTCGTAAGGCTTATTAATCAATCAGTTAATGAACTCATCCAAATCTGAGCTAGCTTTGTGCACTGCACTAAAGGTGCGTTTCAGGATGAGAGCTAATTAGCATTAACGATAAGATATAAGAAAGGCGGCCTAATTGCCGCCTTTCTTTTTACCCATTAAAACTAGCCTATCAAACCTTACCGATCAAAACTAGCTCTTCAAACCAATCTCAGCTAAACGCTCATTAAGAAAATCGTTTGAGTTAATCGATTGTGGATACTGATCAGGATTGGCTTCACTAATACAAGTGTCCAGTGTCTTGATCAAAAACTCAGGGTTTGGATGCAAGAAATACGGCATTGAGTAACGTGGTGTTTCGCTGGCTTGGCCGTCTGGATTAACCACGCGGTGCGGGGTTGATGGTAAAATATTATTGGTTAAACGTTGAAGCATGTCGCCGATGTTTACCACAATGGCACCGGGCAGCATAGTGACTGGTAACCATTTGCCTTCGCGGGTTTTGACTTCTAAACCGGCTTCGTGTGAGCCTACCAACAAAGTGATCAGGTTGATATCTTCGTGCTCACCAGCGCGAATTGACTGGGTTGAACTGTCTTGTATCGGCGGGTAATGAATTAAGCGTAATACCGAGTTGCCGTGGTCAGTTTTATCAACAAAATAACCTTCGTCCTGACCTAACACCAAAGCCAGTGCTCTTAATACCTGGTCACCGATGTGCGCTAAGGTCGAATAAAACGCCAGGGCTACCTGCTTGAATGCTTCAACCTCTTTAGGCCATACGTTAGGATACAGGCACTCGTGTGGGGCTTGTGTTAATAACTCGCGCCCTACGTGCCAAAATTCTTTTAAATCAACATACTCGCTACCCTTGGCCTTTTCGACGCCAGTTGCAGTATAACCCCGTGCGCCACCCTGACCTTCAATAAAGTACTGTTGCTTTACTGCGGTTGGCAAGGCAAAAAATGCCTGAGTGACGTCAAAAGCTTGTTGCATAAGATCATCACTCAGGCCATGTCCGCTGATGCCGCAAAAGCCAAATTGCTTGTAAGCTTCACCAATTTTTTCGACAAATGCGGTTTTATCTTTGCCAAAATCTGTGATGTTTAGCGTAGGGATTTGGGTTAACGGCATACTTAAAAAGGTTCCTTATAACGAGATGAAAAAGCCCGCAATAGCGGCACTCATAAAGTTGGCTAACGAAGCCGCCAACATAGCTCTAAACCCCATTCGGGCGATATCTTTACGACGGCTCGGAGCCATGCCACCAATACCGCCAAGTAAAATGGCGATAGATGACAGGTTAGCAAAACCACACAGGGCAAAAGTCACAATGGCTTGAGTCTGTGCGCTTAACTGATCTTTATTGGCCATTAAATCAAAATAGGCAACAAACTCATTGATCACCATTTTTTGACCAATGAAACTGCCTGCCATGTTGGCCTCTTCCCACGGCACACCGAGGAGAAATGCCAACGGCTGAAATACGTAACCGAGGATTAACTGCAGTGACAACTCGGGAAAACCTACCAATGCACCCACCCAGCCAAACAAACCGTTAAGCATGGCTATCAGGGCAACAAAAGCCAATAACATGGCACCAACATTCATTGCCAGCTGCATTCCGTTTGAGGCACCTGTTGCGGCAGCATCGACGACATTAACCGGCTGATCCTGGGCGGCTTCTATCTCGGCTAAGTCGGTGCGAACTTGTTCTGTCTCAGGCATAATCAGTTTAGCCATCAATAGGCCCCCTGGGGCAGCCATAAAGCTGGCGGCAATCAAATACTTCATTTCGACGCCAATACCGGCATAACCGGCCAAAATCGAACCCGCTACCGAGGCTAAACCGCCCACCATAATGGCGAATAATTCGGATTGGGTCATGGTCGGAATAAATGGCTTCACCACCAATGGGGCTTCGGTTTGACCAACAAAGATATTTGCCGTTGCCGACATTGACTCGGTTTTACTGGTGCCAAGCAAAAAC
>JBLHHD010000182.1:0-6372 GCA_047614605.1 Alteromonadaceae bacterium | reverse complement strand
AAACCCCAATTACCATGCACTTTTCCTTTAAATAAAACAGATGTTGCTTTGGTTAATTTAAACCCGTTCGCCCTGTTGGTATAAGGTGCCAGAGCGGGGGTCTTTGGCTAAGCGGCCACGGCAAACCGCGCCAAGGCCGTCGATACCGCATCTGAAATCAATCGGTTGTGTGGCCAGCAGAATGTGGCTGTCAGCCGTTAAATGGATCATGACAGCGCCCTTACGTGTGTGGTCACACTGACTGTTATAGCACTGCGTTGAGCGGGTGAAATATCCCCACAAAGGCGCATATGACAGCCATTACCAAAGGTCAGCTCAAGGTTAAATTCAGCGGTCGGGGGGATATCCTCGCGGGGTAATGTGATAAATTCAGTTGCTGCCATTTGACAACTCGCCGGTGACAATTGTCCGGCCCAGCGTTTTAAATAGTCCGACACTTCGGTTGGTGCCACTAATATTGAGTGCGATCACAATTTTGGACGATGAAAAGTTGTCGAGTAATGCCACGGTTTGCTGTTGCAGGGCTGGCGGGATTGTTTGGGTGGCGAATGTACGTTTGGTCCGCCATTGCTCAAAAGCAGCCACACTTGCCGCCAGCAGTTCATTGGGATTTTGCACTGTGTTTCCTCAAGTTCAGTCTTGATGGAACCGTAAGCTCACAGCACCTAATGGACTAAAAATTGCAACTTACCACTCAGCAGATGTTTGTTTATTAGCTTAACTACGGCACTGAACGGTGCAAAGACACCAGCAATTCGGCTTCGGCTAGCGGCAACTCACACTCACGGACGATTTCTTCGACGTTAGCACCAAGTTCAACCATTTTTTGTGCTCTGGAGTAGAGCTTGGATTCGGGTTCAATAAGCTGGAGTTCATCTTGCTTTTCTGAGACTTCGCTAGTGACCGTTTCCAGACCGGCAAGCTTTTTACCCAAGCCTAAAACACCCATTCGCAGCTCTTTGGTTTCACTGCGGCTAATGAGCAACTGTTGAGTCAGTTGATTGATTTGATGCTGGTGTTTTTTATCAGCACTGCGCAATTGTTTGAGTAACACAAAAACAAAAGCGATTGCCAGCACACTAAGCAAATGCGGAAGGTATTGGGAAAAATATGCCATAAACAAACGGACTTCCTATTAGAGAAGCCCTCTTTTAACCTTTAAATAATCACCTGACTGCCAGGGTTACAGCACTTGCTGAGTTTACAGACCAGAGATCTCATCCCACTCTTCTTCATCGAGCAGTTTATTCAAATCAACCAAAATCAGCAGTTGACCATCGCGATTACTGACGCCCTGGATAAACTTGGCACTTTCATCGGTGCCTACGTTGGGTGCGTTGTCGATTTCTGAGGTGCGCAAATAAACCACTTCAGCAACACTATCGACCAAGATACCAATGACCTGCTTTTCAGCTTCAATAATCACAATTCGGGTGCTATCAGTGGTATCACTAGCCACTAAGCCAAAGCGTGAACGAGTATCTATAACGGTTACCACATTACCCCGTAAGTTGATTATCCCAAGGACATAACTAGGTGCCCCTGGAACGGGTGCGATATCGGTATAACGTAAAACTTCCTGAACCTGCATTACATTGATGCCATAAGTTTCATTTTCTAGATGATAGGTGACCCACTGCAATACTTCATCATTGGCATTGGTCTTTGAATTGGCTGTAACTAATCTGTCTTGACTCATTGAGCTTGCTCCTTGGCAAGAAATTTGACAACTGCCTACCTGAGGCAGACTCACGATCATTATGCTATAACACGGCCAACTGACCGCTACAAATCACCCGGCAAGGGCTGCTCACCCGCCGTTACCGCGATTTGCTTTAAATTTGCTTATCCTGACTACCCAGGCCCTGTTCCAGCATTTCTATCAAGGCACTTACATCAATTAAAGCGCACATTCGCTCTTTAATCAAACCGGCAAGCCAAGGGCGACGACCCGAAGTTTCCCGCCATTTGACGTCATCATGTTCCAGAGTCACTGTATTGATCAACTTTTCACAAGCCAGTCCCCAAGGACTGTTATCTAACATGATAATATATTGATATTCTAAGTCATTTTCCAGACTATTATCATATTTTTCCGGCATAACCCACTTTGCAGTATTAACGATACTGAGCTTGCTGTCACGATAAACCATGACACCCATAAACCAGTCTGGTTTGCCTACCAGTACATTTAGCTTACCCATATTGTGAATACCACCAAGTTCAGTCAGCGGTACCGCAAGCGTTAACCCGGCGACATCAAAAAACAACGCCTGAAACTGGCCTTTACGATATTTTTTTTCAACTTGTTGCTTTTGCTCAGCGGGTTTGACAGCCCGTTGAGATTGGGTCTGAACCGAAGGATTTGCATTCGGTAATTCTTTAGCGTCTTTTTTAACTTCAATAATCGGTGCTGCTGGTGCTTTTGCCTCTTGAGGCTGAACCTTAACTTGCTCACGTTCAACCACACTGACTTTTTGCAGCAACTTGGCGACGGGTCTTAATTCGTCCTCGACGGTTTGACTTTCAGCTCTTAGGGGATGCTGTGCCGGTTGTCGTGTTGGTTGCTGTGTTGGCTCTTCGGGTTGCTGCTCGTCTACATCGGTCAACAGTGCGCCCAGATAATTTTTCATTACCTTTTCACTGGCAAAACCACTTTTACTCACTGTTTATCTTCCTCTGCTTGCGCTTGGGACATTAAATATGTCAAAAACGTATTATAGGCCAAAACGCCACGGGATCTAGGACTAAAAACGGAAGGCGGTTGCTGGGCAAGACTAGCATCTCTGAACTTAGTATCCACCGGAATAACCCCAGGCCAGACTTTACTGCCATAAAGGTCCTTAAGCGCCTGATAAGTCAATAAAGAAGCCTTGGTTCGTTTGTCGAACATGGTCGGTACTATGGTATAGCGGTAATTTTTTAATTGTGATGATTCCATCAAATCCATGGTTTTGAGCATTCTATCCAGTCCCTTAAGGGCCAGAAACTCGGTTTGAACCGGGATCAATACACGTTCACAAGCCGCGATCGCATTAACCATCAACGCGCCTAATACCGGCGGACAATCGAGAATAACATAATCATAATCATCGCTGATTTTTTTTATCGCTTTGTTAAGTATTAATCCCATGCCGCTTTCATTACCCATAGAGCGGTCAAGCGTGGCCAGTGCCATGGTGGCAGGCAAAATATCCAGTCCCTCAATACCGCTGGGGCACAATGACTGTAATATCTCTTCCCGGGAAATACTTTTACCCCGAATAAACAACTCATAAACACTCAGTTCCAGCTCTTCTGAATCGATGCCGAAATAATAAGTTAATGATGCATGGGGATCAGTATCAATTAGCAGCACTCTTTTGCCACGCTGTGTTAACAATCCGCCTACAGTCACTGTAGTGGTGGTCTTGCCAACCCCACCTTTTTGATTTGCTACCGTCCAAATAATCAATCTAATACCTGTTTATTTACTATTGCTAATTGTTATTGTCTTTACCGGATCGTTGTTGAGGAGTCGCCGGATTATCGTTTCGGGTAGTGATCCTTAACCCCCCAGATGGTAATTTAATCACCTGGATTTGATCAAAATTGTTGACCTTACGGTCCTTTTTTGGTGCTTCTTGCTTGCTCTGCGGCGGTGGAGCTGTAACCACAGTCTGTAAAGCATATTTAGACAAAGCTATCACCACTTTGCGATTATCGGCCCGACCTTGTCGTGTTTCGTTATCTGAAAACGGGGCGTATTGTCCGTATCCCTCTACAGCCATCCGGGCCGGATCGACATCCAACGTCGCCAATATCTTCAGTGCGACCATTGCTCTGGCAATCGACAACTCCCAGTTTGACGAATAAATCTCGGTCGCTATTGGCCTGTCATCGGTATAACCGCGTACACGAATGTAATTATTTACCGGTCCGATGATGGCATTAACCTCTTTCATGACCAATCGTGCAGAGGTTGTCGGTGCAGCACTGCCAGCCACAAACAATAACCCGCTGTTAAACTCTATAGTCAACCAATCATCATTAAGCTTAACGTCGGCATAACCATTTTCAATCAGATCAAATAAAGCATCTTTGAGATCTTCTTCCATGGACTCCAACGGACTACCGGCTTTTTTTTCTGTGACCTCTGACAACTGCACCTGATCGTCAAGTAACTCTGGGCCTTTCTCATCCATTAAAGAAGTCCCATAGAGGTTAAATTCAGTATCTACAGGGTCATTATTGGTTAGCAATCCTTCACCGGGTACACCTTCACCATCGTCAGCCTGACTTTGCCCCTGTGAACGCTCAAATACGGTGCCTAATGTCTGGGACAGTACGGTATATTCTTCTTCTTTGATGATTGCCATGGCGTATAACACCACAAACAAAGCAAACATCAACGTCATATAATCGGCGTATGAAACCAGCCAGCGATCCAGCTCTTCGTGTTCTTGTGATTCATGACGTTTTTTATAGCGATACATGATTAAACAATCTGATACGAAGATAATTTCAGTTCAATACTACGGGGAGATTCGCCATTGGCAATAGAGAAAAGCCCTTCAATTAACATCTCCTTGTATAACATTTGCTGATAAATCGTGTGCTTGAGCTTATTAGCAATTGGTAAATAAATAAAATTGGCAAAACCAACCCCATAAATGGTCGCAACAAAAGCCGTTGCTATTCCCACTGCCAGCATTTGTGGATCTGTAATATGACTCATTGCTTGAATCAAACCCAGTACGGAACCAATGATACCGACTGTCGGGCTGTATCCACCCATCGATTCATAAATTCTTGCACAGCGGATCAAATGTTCTTTTTGTAGATTCAATTCAATGTCCATGGCGTCACGTAGCAACTCTGGCTCGATACCATCAACCAGTAAATTCAAGCCTTTACCGGTAAAATTATCTTCTTCATTAAGCGCTTCACTTTCTAGCACCAAAAAACCATGTTGGCGAGACTCTGCCGCCCAATGGGCGATCCGTGAAATACCGGTGCTGACATCAACAAGCGGCGGTATAAGTACCCATTTTAGTAATGAAAGCCCTTTTATAAACTGCTGCTCGCTTGACTGCAGCATCACAGCCCCAAGGGTACCACCAAAAACTATCATAAAAGCCGGTAGCTGAAACAATGCACCAATCGCCCCCCCCTCAACAACAAACCCACCTAGCACCGCTACCAACACGGTAACAAAACCAAGCAGGGTGAGTTTATCCATAACCGGCTTCTTTAATCAATCGCCCAGCCATGTCATTCAAAGTAATAGTATCTTCTGTTAACCCAGCCACAGCAACGGCTTGAGGCATACCATAAACCACACAACTTTGTTCATCCTGGCCCCAAATCCTTGAGCCCAGTTTCTTCAACATTCTTGCCCCTTCCCTGCCATCAGCCCCCATACCCGTTAATACCACTGCGAGTACTTGATCGCGGAAAACTTTGGCTGCACTGCCAAAGGTAATATCAACACTCGGTTTGTAGGTGATCCGGGCAGAGTCGTCGGCTCTGATCTTAAGTTTGGCCAACTTGGCTGAACCATCAATCAACATCTGTTTACCACCGGGTGCCAAATAAGCGACACCAGGCCTTAGTACATCACCATCAGCAGCTTCTTTGACCGTTATTTTACACAAGGTATTAAGCCTCGAAGCAAAAGCGGCAGTAAATGTTGCTGGCATATGCTGGATCAATAAAATCGGCTTCGGAAAATGCTGTGGTAATGCAGTTAAAATTGTTTGTAAAGCAACAGGACCACCCGTAGAGGTTCCTATAGCCAGCAACTGAAAATCCCCAACTCTGTTACTTGTTGTTCGACGACTTGTCGGTGTCGACGCCTCTTCGATTGCAGGTCCTGGAGCAGGAGCAGGAGCCAGAGGTCTGCTGGGTACCACTCTGGGCGGTTCACGGCTTGTTCGTAAAGTGCTTCTTTGGCTTTCCAGGCGAGTACTATCACGGCGAGCTGGAGTGGTGAAATTGCGGGATGAATCAGTGCTTAATGTACTTCTCGGTGTTACAGCAGGTATATCGGACCGGGGAGGAAAGCGTGGTTTAATCGCCGCAGCGGGTGTTAGCTGAGCGGCTTCAACCCGGGTCTCTGCTGGTTTAGGAGTAACACGCTCTGCGCGAGGTGTTGCTGGACGATTAAATGTCCGTTTGCGAGCAATAGCTTTGATCCTTTGCTGCAACGTTTCAACCGCTTCATTTTTATCTCTGGCGATATCTTCAAATTTTTTCGGCAAAAAATCCAGCGCGCCGGCATCCAGAGCTTCGAGAGTGGCTTTGGCCCCCTGATGAGTCAAGGATGAGAACATTAATATCGGTGTTGGTGATCCCTTCATTATTTCGCGCACGGCAGTCACCCATCCAAGT
>JBLHHD010000181.1:0-6402 GCA_047614605.1 Alteromonadaceae bacterium | reverse complement strand
AAGGGTTTATTTGAGATCTTCCAGGACTTGGGCAGATTAACCAATAACGGCTCTTGTGTAGATAATAGCGTGGTACAAAGTAAGCATTTATGCAATAGATCCCGAGCAACAATATCGGCCAGTGTTTTATCAAACAGTTGCTGTGTGTCAGTCTGTATCGGACGACACAATACCGCACAATCAACATTGGGTTTTGCCAGTTCAATTTTAACCTGGACCTCATCAACACATAATATGGCTATTACACCCATATCGCACAACTGATTAAAAATCACATCACCACTTTGAATATGCGGTGAATAAACAACAATGTTGCCTCCCTGGTAATCGTTAATTTCTTGCTGGGCGTAATCATTCACCGTATCATGCAACTCAATCGTCAGCTCAGCTCCCAGCCCTGCCAGGCTTTTAATTTTGAAGCTACCCCCCATCAATTCAATGGTTTTTTTCGCCACCAGCAAGCTTAATCCCCGATATATCCAGCCATCATCAAACAACTTAGGATCAATCAAGTCGTCCACCAGCATATTGTATTGAGCGGGACCAAAACCAACGCTGGTATCCTGCACTTTGTAAACCAGCTTGCCACCAGGGTGCCCGGGCACTGTTGCTTCTGGCAGCAATTCAACCGTTAATTTAATGTATCCCTGGCTGGTCGCCTCAATGGCGTGTTGGATCAGGGTAAGCAACACTTGCTGTACCTGATTTATATCAACTTCAACGTTAAACGATTCATTGGGCTGAATAATCAGCACTTCTAAACCCTTGGCATAAGCCAAAGGAGCCACCAGACGACTAATACTATTAACCAACTGCCCAGATGAAATCAGCTCAGGTTGACTGTTAAGTTGCCCAGCACTGATATCAGCCAAACGCTTGATTTCATTGAGCATCAAATTGAGCTCATTAATGACTTTATCGATTACAGACTCGGATTGACGAACCTCATCCGTTGCCCCTTCCCTGCTATTACTATTACTACTATTACTACTATTACTACCGTTATCAGCAATGATCGAATTGTCAATCACCGCCAGCTTGGACTGCAATATCTGATAAGCAGCCTGATAAATGGTCGTTAACAATGATGGCTTGTCGCTGTGCTTCTGGGTTTCTACTGCGGGCTGGTTTTCATCCTCAGCCTTTTTCAGCGCAATATAATGATTGGCCTCTTTGAGATTCCGCTCAAGGGCGGTGACCTCAAAATACTTCATGGTCAGGCGTCGTTCAAAAAAGCTCACCGCATCATTGACTTGCTGGTGCAAGGCATTAATCTCACTGAACTGGCTGTCATAATCCAGTCTGGAGTGCTTAAAACCTTTGTTAATATCGTCGAGGCTGTGATTAATAGCCAATAACTGACGGTGGAAGCTAAAATATCGATAACGCCATAAAAGCGCACCAGCACCTATCGCCAATATGGTGATAATGAAGACCCCCCAGTAGTTCTGCGCACTAAGCTGACCTGCTGGATCACTGTTGAAACTCACTTGAACAAATCCAATCGCCAACTCGTTGTCAAAATGATTGATCTGGGCCACCCCAATGCGACCAAATGCCAGGTATAACGGCTCCTGATGATAAAAAGGCTGTTCTGGATAGCTACTTAAGTCAGAATGCAATACTTGCTGGTTGAGCTTTAATGCCGTGATGAACTGACCATTTTTATTGTAGATAACAATATTATCAATGGCTGAATCACTGTGGGCGACAAACTCTTGCAATTCTTCTTTGAGCACGCTGTATTGACGATTGTACAAATACTGATTAGATAATTGAGCAACGCGGGTCACCACATGCTCGGCATTAGCCTTGAGTTGCAGCTCGTAGCTGGCCTGAAAGCCATGATGAAGAAACAGATAAATAGCGATAGCCGCTATCAGTGTTGGGGCAAATAGAAATAGTAGGGGGACTTGCCTGATGGTTAGTTTTTTCATTAAACCGCTTATCTTTTAATAATAAAAAACGAAACAGGGCGATTGCATCACACAGAACTATCTGCGCCAACAATCGCCCATTTTCATATTAAATACAAACAGCGTTAGAAGTGGGCTTCAAGGCCGACAAATGCACCATCAAAATCGAGGTCCGAATAAATATCATCCAGATCATCAAGCTCCAGTCTGACCGCTCGGTAACCCACTTGCAATGTCAGGTCGATAACCCCTTCAAAGGTGTATTCGATCCCGGCCTCGTAATCGTAAAGTGTATGGTCGCCGATAGATAAAATGCTGCCATCAGCAAAAACGCCCAATCCGGTAAAAGGCAGACCCACTTTTACCGCACCATAAAACATTGGCACGTAACCATCGAAGCTCTCTGTGGCCCTGACAGTGGGATCGTTAACATCAACCACATCTATCTGTCCATCAACCCGTTTAATATTAAGACCAAAGTCAAACGTCACCAAATCATTGTCGAGCACTTCGTAATAAAAAATAAAATCAGTATTTTTAAGGTCAACATCGGTGACCAGTGAAGAGGCCACCGCAAAGTTAGTATCATTAAACGTATAAGTACTGGTTAGCGTGGTGATACCGTTGGTATCCATTTGATTATGTTTGATTTTGATGTTTGGCACTAGTGGTACCGGGTGCTCTAGTGCGACATAGAAGCTGGCCTGAGACTCATCCTCGAAGTTAAACCCACTTTGGTTAGTGGTAGTACCAAAAGTACCCTCGGCGTCCATATTCCAGCCTTGTACACCAGCAAAAAGACCTAATACCATATCTGCTGATGCATTAGTTACGGTCAAACAGCTGGCCAATGCAACCGCTACCGTGATGTTCGTTGCTTTTTTCACTTTAAGTTATCCTTTGACTAACAATGAGCGTAAATCAATAATCGCCGCATTCGCCCGAGAAACATAGTTCGCCATCACCAAAGAATGGTTAGCCAGCAAACCAAAACCGCTGCCATTTAAAATCAACGGACTCCAGATCGTTTGTTGGGTTGCTTCGAGCTCTCGAATGATCTGCCTTAAACTAACTGTAGCATTCTTTTTATCAAGTATCCCCCTAAAATCTATTTCGATAGCTTTTAGTAAATGCACTAATGCCCAACTCGCTCCCCGGGATTCATAAAAGACATTATCCAACCGGAACCACGTCGTTTTAAGCTGTTTACTAGTTGGTGTTACCGTTGACTGCCCAGCGCCTGGTTCACCCGCCATATCCGTATTAATTCGGTCTTGTCCAACACTGGCGCTCAACCGCTGACTGATACTACCCAGACGTTTTTCAACTTCTTTAAGCCAGTCAACCAGGTTGTCTGAGCGGGCATAAAACTGGGCATCATCTTTACTGCTGTCCACCAACTGAGCACGATACAAATACAATGAATCAATGGCTTTTTGATATTCAGATTCGGCGCTGGGCATCACCAGTGATAAGTGATCAATATTAAACTGCGGCTGAGCTACTTTAAGGTGAGGGTTTTCAACAGATTGAGACTGTGAGCGACTAAAGTCTTTACGCATGACCAAAGCCATATCACGGACTATTTCCAGCACACCAAACTCCCATGAAGGAATATTGTCCATCAATAACCCTGGCGGCATGACATCATTGGATAGCAATCCCCCCGGCTTATTCAACAACGTTTCGGCGGTATATATAAGCATAGTGGTGGTCGCATAACCGACCACTGGTTTTTGCTGGTATTGTTGGGCATGGCTATTTACCAGCTTTTTAGCATCGACGACATCTGGCTCAAATGACCAATAAACCGAAAGGGCATAAAACAGCACAAACGCACCGGCAAAACCGCCGAAAATCAAACGATAATTAATATTCATAACTTTTCCTTAATGATGATGGCTATGTTTGGATGTTAGCTGTGGATCATCCAGCACCGAAACGACTTTTCCTGGCACTATCAGAGTTTGAGCCTGTTTAAAACTAAAGGTTAACTCAAAAGCCAATGATTTGATTATTTTGGTTGTTGGATGAAACACCATTAAATGCAAACCGCCCGGTTGAAACTGTAGTGTATCATCAGGTTTAATGACAATGGCATCGTTAACTTGCTGCATTTTCATCAAACCATTTTTCATAACATGCTGATGAATTTCGATTCTTGAAGATAATGGGCTGGTGACAGACTGAAGGGTTACAGGTTTGTGGGTGTTATTGGTTAAGGTGAAATAGCCAGCCGTGACTTTACTGCCCGGCAGCATTTCCCTAACAAAAACCTGAGTGATCGTAATATCTTGTGCCCACACAGCTGGTGCCAGCGACAAAGCAAAAAATAAAGCGCAATGAATAAGCCTGTTTCTAAACATCCGGGTCCCGGCGTTGATCTGGTAAATGTTGCGCCGATCATACCTTACAACCTCCCCGGATGAAATGCTCCCAGACCAAACTAATAACCAACCGAGTTGTTTTTACTCGGTTTTTCCCTAACCAATAACCAAATCACCAACGCAGCAATAATCACCGGCCAACTGATCACCAAACCGGAGAAAAACACCAACCCAATACCAATAAACGCCGCCATAGCAAAAAAACCACCCACCAGCAGCATCGAGCCCAATACACCAGCGATCACCAGAGCACCGATAAACAATGAAACAATCACCGAAACCATAACAACCCCCAAAGCCAGTGCAGGTTCAAGCAACTGGTCATCAACAACAATATTTAAGCCACCCCAAAGATGTGCACTGCAAAACAAAACCGCCATAACCAAACAGCTGATCATCAGCGCTTTAATAAAATGTCTCACAATACACCTCCAAAATGATGATTACTCTGCGGCTTGCTAACTGGCAAGCCGTGTATCAATGCCTAACGAGAAGGTAACAATATTGATGCCACTAGGTAGGCAACCCCTGTGGCTACCGGGAAAATCACCAACGCTACCAATGTTAACGCTCTGACCAGCCAACGCTCCTTGTTGTAATAGCGGGCAATCCCAGAACAAACACCACTGAGTTTCTTATGTAATGCGTCTTTATAAATCATTGTACTATTATATGTTCTGTTCATCATTCACCTCTTAAATCATTACAATACTGGCTTGTTTGCGATTACCCTCGCCTCATAAACCGTTTGCCACTTTCTTTTTCAGTTCAACCAATGCATTTTCGACTTTACTGTCTATTTCTATTTTAACAAATTGTTGAGTCAACCGTTTGCCGCTGGTCAGGTCATAAGCTTCGACCTGGGCTTCGAGTTCATCAATACGGCGCTCATAATGATCAAACCGTTCAATAGCCTGGTCAATATCGGTGCGATGGATTTGTTGAACAACGTTTAGACGAGTCACTGCAGAGGTTTGACGCAGGTTCATTGCTTTTTGACGAGCTTTGGCTTCGCTCAACTTTTCTTGCAGGCGGGCACAGTCTTGTTGGAGTGTTGCGAGTATTTCGTTGAGTTTGGCTATTTCACTGGTTAATTGTTCGAGATCGGCGTAAAAACGGTATTTTTCAACCAATGCCGCTCTTGCCAGGTCTTCCCGGTCTTTGGCTAAAGCCAGTTCGGCTTTATCACCCCACTGGGCAGACTGACGAGAGAAGTCTGCGGCTTTACGCTCAAGTGTTTTTTTATCCGCCAGGTAACCTGCACTATCGGATCTCACATCGACCAATGTTTCCTCCATTTGTTGAATAAGCAGTCTGACAACCTTTTCTGGATCTTCAGCACGGTCAAGTGCGGCGTTAATATTGGCGTTGACGATATCAGTGAAGCGTGAAAATACACCCATGTTAATTCCCCTTTAAATTAGCGATTACTACAGTTAATCATTTTCCTGATGCTGGTGTTTGCTAATTCAATGCTTGTGCCACACTGACAATATAAATACAGCCAACTGATTTTAAAGGGTTTTTATGATAATTATCAGTTTGTATCAAACCTGTTTACCGACTAGTTAAAACAATCATTGGCTATATTGACCACATATTTGGTTTATTTAACCACCCAAACAATGCATTGATAAATGCGGATTATTTGACCTGCTGAATGAAGGACCCCACCCCAAGGGTTTCGCTTACGCGAAATTTGCTTCGCAAAGAGGGGTATCCTATTTCGTCAAAGGTCAAAAAAATTACGCCGCAAGCGACGAGGAATTTGACCCGCTGAGATTAAATTTATCAATAACTACACTAATGATATTTACTCACAGCAAACCATAGGCACACAGCGCAATAAACAAGGCGAAGAATAGCTAAATAAGGGGACTAAAATGAGAGAATGGCAGCAGGGGTAGTGACTATAGCTAATTTCAAATGACCTCATACGCATTTAAGGGAGTTAAATGCCCTGTACGCCGCATAATCACATATATGTGTGGTTTTATTTAGTATGAAGTTTAATGAAAAGCACTATAAAAGTGTCTTTGATAAAGTTGGAGATTGTATTGAATAGGAGGTTATTGAGAAACCCCTAGGAGCTTGTCCGA
>JBLHHD010000180.1:0-6433 GCA_047614605.1 Alteromonadaceae bacterium | reverse complement strand
TATTCTCAATACCTACACCTTGATCATTATCCATAGCCCTGCATTAAGTTTCTCTCAGCGTATTCGGTATGCATTGCGATTTTTTGTCGTCAGTACCCCGCTGATTTTGTTTTTATTCACCCTGATACCCAGGTTAGATCCGCTATGGAAAATGCCAAGCTCCAAAGGCACTAGTACCGGACTGTCAGAAAACATCAATCCCGGCGACTTTTCCAATTTGGCCCGATCTCCAGACTTGGCTTTTCGAGCCACTTTTGACACCCCAGTCCCAGCGCAAAAAAACCTCTACTGGCGCACCATGGTTCACGAAGCGTTTGATGGCAAACAATGGACTATCCATCCCTTTAGAAAGACCAAGCAAAATGTAATCCCGATTAAATTTCCCCACGCGGATATTAAAGACAATGTGTTCAGCTCTTACCAGCTGATTATCGAGCCAACTTATCAAAGCTGGTTGTACACCCTTGATACCCCCATAAAATACAATGGACTGCTCGATTACCATAATGACAGACTGCTTAGCAGCCGGCGAGTGATCAGCCAAAAGTTTCAGTATCAAGTCACATCAGCCACCAAACACCAGCACCAGAACAACCTTTCTGCCTTTGAACGCAATATAAATTTGCAAATACCTCCTAACAGCAATTTACGCAGCCTATCTTTAGCCAAGCAGTTACGTGATCAAGCCAGCAGCGATTTAAACTATACCCAAAGGGTGCTGCAGTATTTTTTAAATAACCCGTTTAGCTATACACTGGAGCCACCTTTGCTACCAGTTGATCCGGTGGATAATTTTCTGTTTGAAACCCGCGCGGGTTTTTGCTCTCACTTTGCCAGTTCGTTTGCCCTACTGATGCGTGCGGGGGGCATACCGGCCAGAATAGTCTCTGGTTATCAAGGCGGTGAACGAGCCGACAGCGGCGATTACCTGAGTGTTTATCAATACGACGCCCATGCCTGGAACGAAATATGGCTAGACAACCGCTGGGTGCGAGTCGATCCGACGGCTACCGTTTCACCGGATCGTATCAACTTCGGTTTACAACAAGCGATGAAAGATGGCTTTTTGGCTGGCGAGCTATTTGATTTGGCTAAGTACCGTCAATTTGCTCTGGCAAGCTGGTTACGGGATCAGTTAAACGATATGGATTTTTACTGGTCAGCCTGGGTGCTTAATTTTGATACAAAAAAACAATCAAAACTGTTTGAATCCCTCTGGGGCAAGCCAGATACTATGATGTTCAGTATTTATACCGCATTGATATTTATAGGTTTTATCGGTATCGTTTATTTTCTTGCCAGACGCCAGCATTTTAAACATGATAAAACGGCCTTGTTTTTATTGCATCGTCAAATTACCATTGTGGGCAGAAAGTTTGACTTTGTCTTGCCAGTATCCACCCCGCCATTGACCTACCTGAGTGAGTTGGCTGCTGCCCAGCCACAACTGGCTGGTGATATCAATGCCCTGCGTCAAGACTACAACCGCTGCTTGTATCAACAATTAGACGACGAACAATATACCAAGGCACTGGCTAATATCAAACGACTGATCAAAAACGTTAAACATGCCGCCCCTGGCCCATTAGCGAGGATCAGCAAGTTTCGGTATGCACGGTAGGTGCTAGATATTAGGGGCTGGCTTTAAGGTCAGGTTCATAGTCGGTTGTTGAGAACCCCATCAACAATCAGCCGGGCTTCACGTTCAAGCTCGACCATATGCGCTTCATTCAAAAAGCTTTCAAGGTAGATTTTATAAATCGGTTCGGTGCCTGAGGGTCTGGCGGCAAACCAGCCATTTTGGCTAACCACTTTTAATCCGCCGATACTTTGATTATTACCCGAAGCATGACTATGAATAGCCAATATGGGTTCACCAGCAAGGGTTTTGGCTGTCACCGATGATTTGTTTAACGATTTTAATGCCACTTTTTGTTCCCAATTTGCCGGCACATCGATTCGCCTGTAAATGGGCGTACCATAAGTCTGGGTTAATTGCTGATATAGTTCCTCAGGATCTTTGCCCGTTACCGCTAAAATCTCAGCCGCCAACAATCCCATAATAATACCGTCTTTATCGGTTGTCCAAACACCACCGTCTTTTTTCAAAAAACAGCCACCCGCACTTTCGTCACCAATAAAACCCAGTGTGCCATCGCTTAACCCTTGGACGAACCACTTAAAACCCACCGGCATTTCAACAACTTCGCGATCTAACCCCTCTACTACCCGGTCAATCAGCGAACTGGATACTAACGTTTTACCTACCTTGATATTAGTTGGCCATTGCTTCCGATGAGTAAACAAATAGTGAATGGCTGCAGCCAAATAATGACCGGAGCTTAACAAGCCTTTTTTAGTGACGATACCATGGCGGTCATAATCTGGATCATTGCCAATAGCGATATCAAATTGCTCCTTACAGCCAATCAGTCGTTGCATTGAATAAGGGGATGAGCAGTCCATCCGAATTTTACCGTCGTTATCGACGGTCATAAACGAAAATGTGGGGTCAATCCTGTCGTCAACCAACTCAATGTCCAGATGATACTTTTCAGCAATCAAAGACCAATAATAAGTACCCGACCCCCCCAGAGGATCAATGCCAATTTTAATTTTAGCCGCGCTAATAGCAGCAAAATCAATAACGTCCCCCAGATCATCAACATAATCCAGCGCCAGGTTTTTGCTGATAATTAAAGGCGACACAATAGCCTCGCTAAAAGGGACTTGTTTAACCCCTGCCAAATCGTTGCCCAATAACTCGTTTGCCCTGTTTTGTATCTGCCCCGTCACTTTAATATCCGCTGGCCCACCGTTAACCCCGTTATACTTAATACCACCATCCTCAGGCGGATTGTGCGAAGGTGTCAATACCAATCCATCGGCTAGCGTATCGGGATAAGCAAGGTTGTGCTGTAAAATAGCGTGTGAGATCACCGGTGTTGGCGTATAACCCCGGTCTTTCTGTACGATGAGTTTTACCCCGTTGGCAATAAAGACTTCGACTGCAGAACAAAAAGCGGGTTCAGATAAAGCGTGAGTATCCATTCCCAAAATCACTGGCCCGCTGATCCCCGCTGACTCTCGGTGATCGCAGATCGCCTGAATGATCGCCAGCAAATGATCTTCGTTAAAGGTCACCGAAAATGACGACCCCCGGTGCCCACTGGTACCAAAACTAACTTTATGCTCTGGATAAGTATTCACCTGAGGTTTTAGCAAGTAATAATCACTGATCAGTCGTGGAATGTTAACCAGCGACTGATGGGGTGCCAGTTGACCTGCCAACGGATGTAACGTCATCCTAAGCGTCCTTTCCTGCCAGAGTCAGGCTGGTGTCAGTACTGTCCTGAGACGTTTTTTCAGTTGGGTCTTTTTCGACTTTCTGCTTATTCTTTTTCTGCTCTTTGGCTAATTTGGCTTTACGGGTTTGCTCTTTTCTAAGCTTTTTAGCCCGAGCCTCTTCTTCATCTTCGAGCATATCACCCAATAAAGCTAAATCATTAGCGCCATAACCGAGCATTCTGGCGACTTCACCTAACATCCATTTTTTACGGGAGGTATTCGAATTGGTTAATACCCAATAACCACTGTGACCTATTTCTTTGGGATTGATGCTGCTACCAGACTCTGATAACTCTTCCTGACCTTTAGCGAAATACAAACGATCACGGCCTCTGATACCGGTGATATTATCAAATTGCTTCGCATGTACCTTCTGTAGTGTTGCCAAAATATACAAAAAGCGTCCGACCACCCCTTTTTGCTCAGCCAGTTTATTTAAACCCAATGCCTTTAATTTGGCAGTGGGAAATATTGGTTTTTTCGGCTCAGTGGGTTCGTCTGCGATTTTAGCCGCTGCTTTAGGGTTAGCTTTTGCTTTGATGGCTGTCGGTTTTTTCTCAGTGGTTGGCTTTTTAAGCGCCTTGACTGGATTATTAATAGGCACCTCCATTCCAGGAGCGGCCGCTACCTTATCTGCTGCTGAGTCGCTTTTTTCGTCAACCGCCTCCTGCGAAGCAGCGTCAACCAATTGAGCCTCATTAACGGCTACGTTTACTGTTGCAGTGGGAGATTTTTCAGCGGGTACTTTTTCATTGAGTACTAGCGGTTCAAAACCCAGTAACCGGCGCAGAATATCCGATGCCTGTTCACCTATCTGCTCTGTCTTGCTAGCTATAAATTGATATAACTCATCGTCTACTTCGATAACTTTCATTGATTGCCTTGAGGTCGTTTAAATTAATGATTGGAACCGGTCCATATTAGTGCTTGCCCGTGACTCATGAGGCAATTAAATAAGCGCTCCTCATCATACTCCACCTGAGTATGGATTGCTTATTACAAACGCGACTAAAACGGTGCCTACTGTCATTTAACGCCGTATTATACAAACTTGTTTTCACACAACTCAATCTCAATCATTGATTTATCTGTTTGGGAGGTGCAAAATCCTCTCATTAACGAACAAATAGCGTAAACATTACAGGAACAGCGCTTGATCAGGAATTATAATGCAGCTTAATTTTCATCGTCAGGGTCAGGGAACTCCCATTGTTCTACTCCATGGATTACTGGGCAGTTGGGAGAATCTCAATAACGTCGCCAAATCACTGGCACAAAACTTTGACGTTATTGCCATTGATTTACCCAATCATGGCAGTTCCCCTCATACCGACGATGTGGGTTACCCACAAATGGCCGCTGAGGTTTGTCAATTAATGGACAACCTCGATATCCAAACGTTTGCGGTTCTCGGTCATTCAATGGGTGGCAAGGTTGCCATGCAGCTGGCTATCGACAAACCACAAAGAATCGAACGACTAATTGTTGTCGATGTAGCACCAGTGGCCTACACTAGCAAACATAACCGTATTTTTGCTGCACTGATGGCAATTGACCTTGATAAACTGGACAGCAGAAAAGCGACTGAGCACTTTTTACAACCTTTAATCCCAGACATTGGGGTTCGTCAATTTTTACTAAAAAGCCTCGTCAAACAGCAAGACCGTTTTACCTGGCGTTTTAATCTTAAAGGTCTGGTTGATAATTATGCCAGCATCTGTAAAAGCATTGAAGGCAATGGTTCATATTTAGGACAGACATTATTTATTAAAGGTTCGAACTCCGATTATCTACTAGCTGAACACCGTGATACCATCCTTAATTATTTTCCAAATAGCAAGGCACGTATCATAAATGATGCGGGACACTGGGTTCATGCTGAAAAACCAGCGATGTTTAATCGGCTCGTTAACGGCTTTTTGTCATTCAAAAGTTAAACAATGCCAAAAAAATGCGGTTCAGACAATTAATTACATAAATCTTATGGTACACTATGCGCCGGATTTTTGTCGATTGCCAAGTCCATTGGTGACCGTAATCTGCATATAAACGGTAGAGTGAGGCCCTGGGAGATTACACCGGGCTCGAAGCGTAAAGGGTTGAGTTTTGGTAAATCAAGTCAGTAACAAAATCGACAGAACCACGATTGATCTGTTCGAAAATGATAAACGCCCAGGAAGGCCAAAAACAAATCCGTATTCCAGAGAATTGCAGCTAAAGCACAATAAGCGCAACCAACTGAAACGTGACAAGGCCAATGGCCTTAAACGGATAGAGTTCAAGGTCTCCGGCACATTGTACGATACGCTAAATGACATCGCCCGACGTAAGTGTATTAGCCGCAGTGAGCTGATTGAAAGTATTTTAAATGATGCAGTTGAAGATGCTGACATTTAACTCAAATTGATAAATTGACAGGTAGAAAAAATGGCAAGTGTAGGCATCTTTTTTGGCAGTGACACCGGAAACACGGAACATGTAGCGAAATTAATTCAAAAGGAATTAGGCAAAAAAATGTGCGATGTTTTTGATATCGCTAAAAGCAGCAAAGAACAAATTGCTGACTTTGACCTGATTTTGTTTGGCATCCCCACTTGGTATTATGGTGAGGCTCAATGTGACTGGGACGATTTTTTCCCGGAGCTTGAAGAAATTGATTTTACTGACAAACTAGTGGCTATCTTTGGCTGCGGTGATCAGGAAGATTATGCTGAATACTTTCTTGATGCTTTGGGTATGGTCCGGGATATTGTTGAAGTTAAAGGCGCTATCATCGTTGGTAGCTGGCCTACTGCCAGTTACGAATTTGAAGCATCAAAAGGGTTGCTTGACGAGGATAACTTTATTGGTTTGGGCATTGATGAAGACCGCCAACCACAGTTGACTGAATCAAGAGTTAAACAATGGTGTATACAAGTCCATGAAGAAATGTGTCTGGCCGAACTGGATTAACGCCAGCCCACCTTAACATACCCAAAGCCTGGAACTTATCCATAAAAAAGTCCGGGTTTAACCCCCCAGGGGGTGCCGATACCACCTTGCAAGTTTTTTATCTCAGTTTATTTCACGTCGTTTCTTATTTAGC
>JBLHHD010000179.1:0-6439 GCA_047614605.1 Alteromonadaceae bacterium | reverse complement strand
AGTAAATCAAACTCTTCAGTACGGTTGTTTTCAACAAAGGTCATATCACCATAACGGCGCTTTAAAAATACCTGGGCTTGTTCCATGGTTTGAGCATCACGGAATCTCAAACTGACGTTATCCGAACCTTTCACTCTTTTAATCGCGCTATAACGTATATCTTCTTCTCTTAAATCACTGCGATAGCCACCAACAGTTGATTCGATGGATTTCTCAACTGCGGTACGCATGTCGATTTCCATCAAGAAATGGACACCACCACGTAAATCCAGTCCCAACTTCAACGGTGTCGCACCAATGACATTCAACCAGTCCGGGGTGGCCGGTAACAGGTTAGGTGCAGAAATAAAAGTACCATCAATCAGCGCACCAATCAGCTCATTAGCCAAGGTTTGCTGCTCACTATCAACCAGACGAATAAGAATTTGATTATCTTCCATTACCGCGTTTTTAATCACGATATTGGCTTTTTTCAGTTCGGTTTGTATTTTGTCCATTAACGCAACAGTCACTTCACCGTCCCGCCGGGGTTTAATTTGTACGGCATGATCTTCACCATACAAATTTGGGATAGCATACAAAAAGCCAACTGCTACAATGAGCAGGACCATAATGTTTTTACCCAAAGAATATCGATTTAACACAAGTGTTTCCTTTGATTAGCCATTATTAAAGTGATTTGATTGTGCCCTTGGGCAATACCGCTGAAATCGCCGATTTTTGGACGACCACTTCATTGTTCTCGTTTAGTGCGATCACAACAAAATCTTTGTCATCGGCGATTTTAGCGACTTTACCCACGATACCACCTTGGGTCAGCACTTCATCATTTTTGGCAATCGAAGTCATCAACGTTTTATGCTCTTTCATGCGTTTGGCTTGTGGTCGATATAAAAGGAAATAAAATATAGCACCAAAGACCACCAGCATAAACAACAGCTGTGTAAATTCCCCTTGTGGTACACCCGGCACAGCTGCATGTGCATTAGAAATGAAAAAACTCATTACCTTCCCCTTAAAGTTCAATAGTAATAATTTATTATTGGTTGTTATATATGGGTCTGTTTTGCCAAAAGACAATCACCCCCCATTAGAAATGGCGGCCATTCTAGCAAATCCAACGGCAAAAAGGAAAAAGAGTGAAGGAAACTTTATCTGAGCTTGATGCTCTGGTATTAAAGTCAATCAACAGAGACAGAGGAAGGGAACTTTGATTCAAAAATAGCCGACGACCAGAGCTTTACCCTAATCGTCCAGGTCAATGTTATGTGGTGTTACCAAAAATATAGCTTGGTCACTACCATTAATTACCTTTATTAACTACCATATAGCGCAGCGGCCTTAGCATTCATATATTGACTAAAAATAACCTTTTCATACTTTCTTGGTTTTCCTTCAGTGCAAAATTTGTCGAAAGCCTCGATGACAGCATCCTCATTAACAACTTTAAAAAATATCAACGACATTCGTTCTTTATCAGCTAACGCAACCCGATGAACATTTGATAACCACTCATCATTTGACCAACGCATCATCAAGTCCCCAACATTAACGACAAAGTGATCGACCTCCTCAGTTGCGCCATTTACCCATTCACCTGATTTGGTTTCAACCTCTAACCGTCCCGATGTTCCTGTTAGTATGGTTAAGAAATTAGGATCTGTATGCTCTGATATCCCTTTATCATATTCCGTATTACCAGTGACTTGCGGATAATGTTGGAACCTCATAAAGTCCAAAGAATTATCAATTTTATCCACAAAAAAATCATCTGGCAAGCCCGCTGCAATAGCCATTAGCTCAGTAAGAACATGGGTAAGGTTCAAACATGCCTCATAATACGCCTTCATATTTTTGCGCATCGTTATGCCTAAAGCATCCTGCGGAAAAGGCATATTCTTATCATCGTCCAATAACCATCTGCCCATACCAAACTTTTCAACATAATCCTGACATTGAACTTCTCTCCCCATTAAAGCATCTGCACTTTCTTCAAGTAAAGCACTGTAACCATCAAATTGATGGACACAAACTCTTTTCTCACCATCCTCACGTCTGCACATTTCTTTTTGCTCTCGTTCCAAAGCAAAAAAAGCCCAAGCGTTCTCATAGGCTTCGTTAATCATTTTTTTATCAATGCCATGTCCTTTAATCGTAAAAAAGCCAATATCCCTGCACGCATTACTTATTTGTTCGGCCACCTCGACTTTATCTTTTCGACCACCCTTCATTGCGGCTGAAATATCGATTAATGGTATGTCACTCATGATCAACTCCTATATAAATCGTTTATAACGGTTGTAATATATTACCTGAACAACCTCATCGATCATTCAGACTTGTCTATTTAGCGCCATTGCCTTAACGTATAAATAAAATTCAATCTACAATACACCAACATTTCCATGGTCAAAAAACAAACATAAATGTGATTATAGATGCCTGCTATAATCACAGCAAGTTTATCGTGAAAATGCGCTAAGTTGTCTGAAAACCGATGTTACGGCTTATATGGAACAATCTGAAAAGGCTAAAAACACCCATTAAGGGTAATGGCAAGCCTATCTGACAACTAGGGATCCGCCCGGTAATAGATCCAGTTCTGAGGGAAAGCGGGTTTGAAATAGTTTTCGCGGTTTTTTCAGGCGAATAGTTTGACTATTTAACTGGAAAAAGCGCGTAAAATCGAAATGTCGAACCAAGCCAAATCCAGATTCTCCTCAGAACTAGCCCTATTATCGGACAACCTCCTAGGGGAAATTAACGAGATCACAGCCAAAATATCATAAAGAACGCTGGATCACTCCTCCAAAAGGGGGACTTCCCGACCAATTCGGGTATAAAATTCAACGACAAAGTCTTCAAGACGATTATCTTCAATCGCTTCTCGCAAACTTTGCATCAACACTTGATAATGGCGCAGGTTATGAATGGTATTTAAACGAGCCCCAAGAATTTCATTACACCTGTCCAAATGATGCAAATACGATTTGCTGTAATTCTTACAGGTATAACAATCACAGTGCTCATCCAAAGGACCGACATCGATTTTATGTTTGGCATTACGGATTTTAACCACTCCGCTGGTGACAAACAAATGACCGTTTCTGGCGTTACGTGTCGGCATTACACAATCAAACATATCAATGCCACGACGTACGGCTTCGACGATATCTTCAGGTTTGCCTACGCCCATCAGGTAACGGGGTTTGTCGGCAGGTATCTTGCCAGTAGTATGATTAAGGATATTAATCATATCTTCTTTAGGCTCGCCCACAGACAAACCACCAATGGCATAACCATCAAAACCAATTCTTTCCAGCCCGGCCAAAGACAAGTCACGTAATTCAGGGTACATTCCACCCTGCACAATGCCAAACAAAGCTGAAGGATTATCACCATGTTCGTCTTTACTGCGTTTAGCCCAGCGTAAAGATAACTCCATCGACGTTTTAGCCTCTTGAAGCGTTGCCGGGAACGGCGTACATTCATCAAAAATCATCACGATATCGGAGCCTAAATCCCTTTGTACTTGCATTGATTTTTCTGGTGTCAACATGATCTTGTCGCCATTGATTGGCGAGCGAAACTCAACCCCTTTTTCAGAGATTTTTCGCAGGGCACCCAATGAAAAAACCTGAAAACCACCGGAGTCGGTCAAAATAGGTTTATCCCAATGCATAAAGTCATGCAAATCACCATGAAGTTTAATTAGCTCAGTGCCCGGGCGTAACATCAGGTGAAACGTATTACCCAAACAAATATGCGCGCCGGTCTCTTTCACTTCTTCTGGTGTCATCCCTTTTACGGTGCCATAGGTGCCAACTGGCATAAAAGCCGGTGTTTCAACAACCCCACGATCAAAGGTCAAACTGCCACGACGGGCCTTGCCATCGGTATTTTTTAATTCGAATTTCATCTTTTCCCCTTCAACAACCCAAAGCTCATCCGCCCGGTTGTTACAATTTATAAATTGGTATTTTTAGTCAAAAACATTGCATCACCATAACTAAAGAATCGATATTGCTCTTCAATCGCGGTGTTATAAGCTTTTTTGATATGATCCATTCCGCAAAATGCGGAGACCAACATCAATAATGTCGATTCAGACAAATGAAAGTTGGTGATCATCGCATCAATGATAAAAAATGGCTTGCCCGGATAAATAAAAATATCAGTATCACCATAAAAGGTATCAATCAGCTGATTATCCAATCGAGCTTTTTGCGCTGCACTTTCGATTGAACGCACCGACGTAGTCCCCACCGCAATAACCCTGCCACCATTGGCTTTGGTACGTTTGACGGCTTGGACAACAGCCTCTGAAACTTCGATGTATTCACGATGCATTTGATGTTCTGCAATGGTATCAACCTTAACCGGTTGAAACGTTCCGGCCCCAACATGCAAAGTAACAAATGCCATTTCAACCCCTTTATCCTTAAGCGATATCATCAATTGCTCATCAAAGTGCAATCCGGCAGTGGGTGCCGCTACCGCTCCGGGTACTACACCATAAACCGTTTGGTAACGCTCTTTGTCATAATCATTATCGGGCCTGTCGATATAAGGGGGCAAAGGCATATGGCCAATTTCATCAAGAATATCCAACACTGGCTTTTCGCCACTAAACTTTAATTCAAACAATGCCCCTTCACGACTGACCATTTCACACTGTGCAACCCCTTCAAGGATCAATAGAGTACCTTTTTTAGGCGCTCTACTAGCTCTAACATGAGCAAGCACCCGGTGTTCATCAAGCACTCGCTCGACCAACACTTCGACTTTGCCGCCAGTGGCCTTTTGGCCAAACATTCTCGCAGGTATCACCTTGGTATTATTAAAAATAAGCAGATCACCAGGTTCAATAAAATCAACGACGTCGGCAAAATGGTGATGCGACAACTGACCACTATTTCCATCAAGTTTTAGCAGACGGCTTTGTGTTCGTTGTTTTTTGGGGAACCTGGCAATTAATTCATCAGGTAGATCAAAGACAAAATCGGCAACCAGCATGGTTAAAAACTATCCAAAAGGTAAAAATTGTCGCCTAGTCTAGTAATATGGACGATTAATATCAAGCTTCTGACCACCAAATACTTGAGTCTTTAAGTATTTATGATTAAGCTAACTGCAATCGGCCTGAGGAACGGCATGGACAACAAAAATCTTAATCATCCGGGAATACACGATTAATGAATGAAGCGCTCACTTTGCTGCTGGTATCTCCTTCACCGGAGAGACGGAAAAAAGTAGAGAAGATAATAAATAAGGCTCAAGTCTTTACGGTGGTTTCAACTAGCAATAGTAGTGAAGCCATTAAAGTGTTAAAAACACAATGTATTCATTTTATTGTGTCCGAAATTGACATTGGTAGTGTCGACGGTTGGCGCTTATCCAGAATGGTCCGTTCAAGTATTTATATGACCAAACCGGATGTCCCTTTTGTTCTAATCACCTCTACATACTGCGAACGCATCGCAGAAACTACTGCCCGGGTCTTTGGTATTGATGCCGTAGTCCCTTTTGAAAAGCTACCGCTGTTATCATCTGCGCTCTCAAATGCTTTTTCATCTGACATTCAACGTACCGAAAAACTTCATATCTTGGTTATTGAAGACACCGAAGATACCGCTGATTTAGTTAAGCGGATATTAAGGCGCAGCTTTGAAACTGATATTGCCTATAACGGCAAAGACGGTATTGCCTTATTCAGAGAAAATCGTTACTCGATTATTTTGCTGGATGTGATGTTACCTGGTATGAACGGTTATGAAGTCCTCCAAGTGATCCTTGCCGAAAGGCCCTCACAAACCGTCGTCGTAATGACTGCTCACGGTAATATGGATATGGCCGAGGAATTAATGATGATAGGTGCCGCCGATTACATTCAAAAGCCCTTTCACGCTGAACAATTACGTAAAGTCTGCGAAATAGCCGCACAACGTCAAGACTTTATGATCAGTAACGAACAATTTGCCGAGAAAGTCAAAGCGCTGGAAATGAGTGAAGAAAGTTATCGCTCATTGTCTCAAGCCCACAGTAAATTACTCAACCACTTAAGTACGGTCATTCTCGAACTGGATAAGCAAGGCAACATTCATTTTCTTAACCTGGCATGGCAGGCCCTGACGGGTTACACTGTTGCCAAGTCTTTAGGTGAACCTTTCACCCGTTATATCTGCCCTTCTCATGAAGAAAAGGAAGGTGTTTTCATTGATACCATTGATGACATGTACAAAGGCAGGATAGAAAGTTGCACCCTCGAATTTAAACTGCTGCATGAGAATGGCAAAGATATCTGGGTCGAAGGACGTTTTGATATCACTAAGGATCACAAAGAGATTTTTGGCATAACCGCCACCATCGACAATATTACCGGACGTAAAGAAGCAGAGCTCAGATTACAACATCTGGCCTTGCATGATACTTTGACGGG
>JBLHHD010000178.1:0-6450 GCA_047614605.1 Alteromonadaceae bacterium | reverse complement strand
AAATTTGAGCAGATATATGTAGTGGTGGACGTTGATCAACACGACAAAAACCTGGCCGAAGCCAAAACTATGCTTGAAAATCACCACTTTGCCTGACGAGAAAAGGACGGTTCAAAAATCACCAAGCCCAAGGTACAAATGATAATCTCGAACCCCTGCATTGAGGTCTGGTTTATTCTGCATTTTGAACTGTTGCAAAAATCGTTTGCTAAAAATAAAAACAGCAAGGCAATCAACTGCAAACATCATTTACGCGACAACCACATTGCGGATTATGAAGAGAATATCGACGGTTTATATCTGCGCCTCAAAGCCAGAGAACAACAAGCCCATCAAAACGTTGAAAAGCTTAAGCTAAACAATAAAACATTAGGCATCAATAACCTGGACACCGATATCCATATTATTTGTAATCATTTAAAAGCAATAAAAGAAAAATGAGCGGTGGCTAAAACCTTGGAAGAACCGGCGTCCTCGCTGCGATTTGTGCCGAATACGGCACATTTTTTCAATTCTCTCCAGTCATTCAATAACGTCAATTTCACATAATTTCACATCGGATGTAAAATTTACACCTCATTTAGACCTTTATAAAATACAAGGGCACACCCCCCTCAGCCCAAAAACACCGAACAAACTCAACCCTTATGTAACCATTTCCCCCCTAAACACCGAAGAATACCCGCTAATTCGTGCAAAGCTCCCCAAATTCAATATTTACATTCGTTTGATTTTCAACCAAACTAAGTGTAATCGACGATAAAACATCTGATAAGGCTCAGTGCTATGATTAAATGGTTTCGGGTTAAAAACTTTCACTCTTACCTTGATGATTGCACGGTAGACTTTACGGTTAACGAGCAAGTAACAGACTGTGCTTTTGATTACCCGCTAAACAATAGCACCAAGGTCGCCAAAGTATTGGGGGTTTTTGGCGCTGATGCTTCTGGTAAGTCCAATTTAGTCAAGGCTATGGCTTTTATATCTTGGTTTATTTCTGACTCCTATAAAGCCCTTAACCAAGGGGCTCAAATTCCGTGCTTCGCCCACTTTGCAGGTAACGATCAAAACACTCAAATTGAAGTTGCCTTTTGCTTTCCTAAAACCAACAAAGCGACTACGCCAGCAGTTTCTCAATCGAGTAATTCATCAAGTGAAGACGAACAAACAGACCTCGAATATCGTTATCTGGTTGAATTTAATCAGCACCGAGTAGTGTTCGAATCATTAAAGTCACAAACCAGCAAAGGCACTTCGGTTGTATTCACTCGCACCTTTAATCCCGAAAAAAAACATTACGTCATACAAAGAAACACCAATACCTTGCCCACCAGCGATGCGATACTTGAGCAAACCCCACAGAACTGTTCACTGATCTCCTTTGTTTATCGCATCGAAACAAGTCAGGGCATCAATCCCAAGCCCAACAAACACAATCTGGTCAGCCTGCTGGGGTTTCTTTTTTCACTGAACAATAGCAATATCGCCTCCGTCGGGGGCAATAATGAGCTGTATGACCTCAATCAGGCTACCGCTATGTTTGCTGAAAATAGTGACCTGTTTGACTATGTTAAACACCTGTTATGCCAATATGATTTAGGTATTGATGATATTTCAATCGAAAAAAGTACCCTGCCAGCGACAGCTGATAATATAGCTTCAAACTTTATTGTGCTTTGTATTCATCACAATAAAGGCAGACCTTACCCGCTGCCGATGAGCCTGGAGTCCAGCACCATTCAGTCAGCCTACAAAATCCTTGCTGCCATTATGTTAAGGCTTAAAATCGGTGGTATGTTGATTCTTGATGAGTTTGATAACGACCTGCCCCCGCAGCTGAGCCTTAAAATTATTAATTTGTTTAAAGACATCAGCCAAAATCCGATGAATGCCCAGCTGGTTTTTACTTCACGTTGCTCCCCCATATTAAGCCCACAAATATTCAATATGATCCACAAGCAACACGTTTACCTGACCGAAAAAGTTGATTGTCGCTCACAAGCCTGGCGAGCCGATGAGAGTGGCGGATCACAGGAGCGTGATAACCTATATACCAAATATGCCAACGGGGTCGGACATGACATTGCCACTTTTCATTAATAGCAACCTCGCCCGTTGGTAAATTTTGCCTCACAAAGTGAAGGCTTGAAACAATTTGTAGCCTTTTAATCCAACCGCGCCTAGATCTTACTGAACATAATCGTTACCATCATTGCATCTTAGTAGAAGAATGATTTAATCATGTTTAAAAAATCCCTGATAGCCGTAGCCCTGAGTACTTTAATTGCAGGCTGTAGTGTTAATCAAACGGCTCAAACCAGTGCAGTAACGAGTAGTATAACGACTCAACAATCACAACAAAACGCGCAAAAAGTAACACAAATCATTCAACAATATTTTCTCGAAAACCTCAAAGCGAACCCCGTCAGTGGTACTTTTACTGGCCATAACGAGTTTAACGATCAATTTAACGCCCCTATCAGTGACGCCAATAACGCCAAACATCTGGCAATCGAAAAACGTTATCTCAAGCAGATCAGCTCCATTGATAAAGCCAGCCTTTCAGGTCAGGCACTGCTGAGTTATGAACTGTTTAAACTCGACCGGGAAATGGACATCGAAGGCGATGAGTTTCCAGGTCACTTAGTGCCAATTAACCAAATGAGGGGCTTCCATAACCTCTATGCCGGGTTAGGCTCAGGTAAAAGCGCTCAACCTTTTGACACTGTTAACGATTATGATAATTTTTTGTCGCGCACCGACGGCTTTGTGATCTGGATGGACAGTGCCATTGCCGCAATGCGTCAAGGGTTAGTGAAAAACGTGACCTTACCCAAGGTGTTAGCTAAAAAATTGCTCCCACAAGTACAGACTCATTTGGTTAAAAATGCCCAGGACAGCATCTACTGGATGCCCATTGCCAATATGCCTGACGCCATCAAAGGTGCCGATCGCAAAAGGATCACCCGCGACTATCAGGATATGGTGATGAACAAACTCATCCCGGTATACCAGCGCATGGCCACCTTTCTTAAAAATGATTACATTCCCAATGCCCGTGAATCGATAGGGTTCACCGATCTGCCCAATGGCAAAAGATGGTATGAATATCAAATTAAAACCCACACCACACTCGATTTAGGGGCCAAAGAAATCCACCAGATTGGCCTTGAAGAGGTCAGTCGTATTCTTGGCGAAATGACAACGGTAAAAGAAGAAGTTAACTTTGACGGCGATTTACCCGCTTTTTTCCATCACCTTGAAACCAGCGACGAGTTTTATTGCTCCAGCTCAGAACAAATTATTGATGGCTACAAGCGAATTAAAGCGCATATTGAAGAACGTGTCCCTCAGTTGTTTAATATCAAACCCAAAGCCGACTATGTGGTCAGAGCGGTTGAAGATTATCGCGCCGCATCGGCGGCAGGTGCCTCTTATCAAAGTCCGGCGCCCGATGGCTCACGTCCGGGCATTTTCTATATCAATACCCATAACCTCAGAGCCCAACCCAAATTTATCATGGAAACCTTGTCTATCCATGAAGCCGCACCGGGACATCACTTTCAAATTGCCCTGCAACAAGAAATTGAAGGTCTGCCAGACTACCGCAAATTTGGCGGCTACACCGCTTATGCCGAAGGCTGGGCTTTGTATGCCGAAAGTTTGGGTAAAGAAATGGGCTTATTCACTGACCCGTACATGTGGTATGGCCGACTGGTTGATGAGCAGTTACGTGCCATGCGATTGGTTGTCGACACCGGAATGCACGCTATGGGCTGGAGCCGTCAAAAAGCCATTGATTACATGAAAGCCAACTCTTCGATGGCATTAAGTGATATCACCGCCGAGGTCGAACGTTACATCGCCTGGCCTGGTCAGGCGTTATCATACAAACTGGGTCAGCGCAAAATCCGCGAGTTACGCGAATATGCCGAGCAAAAACTCGGTGCCCGCTTTGACGTCCGCCAATTCCATACTCAGGTATTAATTGACGGCTCACTGCCAATGCCAACGCTGCAAAGTAAAATCAAACGCTGGGTTGAGAGTCAGTTATAACGGTTAATTGTTGATCTAACTCAAAAAAGGCTCACTGTTTTATACAGTGAGCTTTTTTAATTTGATAAAATCGGCAAATTTGCCTTTAATTTAATCACAAACTACGACGATGACGACAGTAATATTATTATGGAACATAATAGCGGTATCCTGATTTTACTTTTTATTGTTTTTGCCTTAATCCTCGGTCCAACCATACGCCACGGATTAAAAAACACCTCTATTCCCTACACCATCGCCTTGCTAGGAGCCTGTTCGAGAATGAGACTCGAGTGAGGAAAATCTGGACTTGGCTATTTTACGCGCTTTTCCAGTTAAATAATCAAACTATTCGCCTGAAAAAACCGCGAAAACGATCTCAAACCCGCTTTCCCTCAGCACTAGCCCTATTCTCGGACAAGCTCCTAGTCATCGGTTTGTTAATGGGATTTGCCCAACGTTATGAGCTTATCACTGGTGAACACAATTGACTGAGCGAGATCATTAATTTCATTAGTGAAATTGAACCCCATCTGATCTTGTTTTTATTTTTACCAACATTGATTTTTGAATCGGCCTTTTCCATCGAACCCCACCAGTTTAGACGGACCTTTAATCAAATTTCCATATTAGCCGTACCCCGGCTTATTCTCAGTACGGTATTAACCGCTGTATTGGTTAAGTATCTGTTTCCCTGGGACTGGAGCTGGCCGATTGCGCTAATGTTTGGGGCGCTTGTTAGTGCCGCCGAGCCGATTGCGGTGGTTGCCCTGCTCAAAGAAATGAGTTCACGAAAACGTCTTGAAACCCTGATAGAAGGCGAGTCTTTGCTTAATGATGGCACCGCCATTGTTATTTTCACCTTGTTTTACAGGATGTTATCGGTGACCAATGGCGGTGAATTTAATCTGCTTAACGTGATTGGACAATTTAGCTGGGTGGTTAGTTTTGGCTTGTTTATTGGCCTGGTATTAGGCTGGTGTCGCTGGTATGGATTGGCAAAGTGTTTCACTCATGGGTTGCAATTGACGCGCTTTTAACGCAAATGCGCCAAAGGCTCCCCACTTGGCCGTACTTTCAAACACCAAGCACCGACAACGCGTTTATTTAGACTTTTTATACCTGTTCGTTGTAATAACATATGCTCATTCCTATTTAAAATGTGACAACAATCCTTATACGTAAGACAATACGTACCATGGTATTAAGTATTAAGGTGGACCGCTATCCCTGTTCAACACGGCATCTGTGCATTACTGCTTTAGCCGTTGTTTTTTCGCCAGACTATCTATCTTATGACATTTGCAGGCACAACGAATATGGCTTAACCCATCGGCGGCTTGAAGTGTTTACTTTGGTGACAAGAGGTTAGTTAAAACTGATTTGAAAACAGAAGGTTATGAACTTTATAAAAAATGTAACTTAAAATAACGGAGGCACAGTTGATGACGATAAGACTGCGATAAGTGATTTATCCCTATTACACTTCCATTCATTCATGTTGTGGGTATTTTTGTAGGAGCGCCGGGCTGTCGCTACAGCCGCAGCGAAGTCGTAAGGCTTATTAATCAATAAGTTAATAATTTCATCCTGCCTTAAGTCAACGGTGTGCAATGCACAAAGTGACGTTTCAGCTGGGCCGACATTTCGGATGAAAACTAATTAGAGCACCTTAGTAATCTTGGTAAAAGCGTGGGCAGCTCAGCATCCATAGAAATACCAAAGCCATGCCTTATACCAGTTACATTAATTCAATGAGCTAAATTTTGGGCAGAGAAAATGGTCAATGACAAGGCATTAATTGCCGTATATAGTTGTTCTACATACAAAATTAACAACGCAGTCAGTGGCCATTTTAACAAGTAAAATAGCTTAGCGAGTTAATGTAATTGGTATTAGAACGCCTGAAGGGTTAGACGCACCGAGTCTGCCCCTACAAACACCCGGCAACATAATCAGCCAAACGGGCCAGTAGCTTTTGCTTTTGTGACTCGCTGAGAAAGCTGGCGTTAAAGCTGTTTTTTGCCAGCGCTATTGCCTGATTTTTGTTTAACCCCAGGGCGTGATACAGCGCCAGATAGTTTTCGTTGAGGTAGCCGCCAAAGTACGCTGGGTCGTCTGAGTTGACGGTGACATTCACGCCTTGCTCCAGCAAGGTCAAAATGTTGTGATCTTTCATGCTTTCAAAGACTTTTAAACGGATGTTAGACAACGGGCAAATCGTTAGCGGCACCTGATTGTCTCTAAGCTCTAACACCAGTTGTGGGTCGTCAATACAGCGCACACCATGGTCGATGCGGGTAACCTGTAACAACTCAAGAGCATCACGAATATATTGCGACGGCCCCTCCTCACCCGCATGGGCAACCGTTAAAAAGCCTTCTAACAGTGCTTTTTCAAACACGTTTTGAAATT
>JBLHHD010000177.1:0-6481 GCA_047614605.1 Alteromonadaceae bacterium | reverse complement strand
TCACTCAGTGCTAATGAGAACTATTTGTATCATGATTCCCGTATCTAAGAGGCACAAATTGCAGTCCAGCCAAGCAAGAAATGGGCTGGATTAATCGCAAAAAATAACCCTTTTTTGTGTCTTTCAAGGTAGTCTTTAGAGTGTGGTTGATGATTGGTTTTTTATAAGCAAAATGTGTTGATATGGCAGGAAATTGAGATGAAATACGATTATATTATTATAGGTTCAGGTATTGTTGGTCTGAGTACGGCCTGGCAGTTACAAAAACGGCACCCGGATAAGACGATTTTACTGGTAGAAAAAGAAGCGGTTGTTGCCTCTCATCAAACAGGGCATAACAGTGGCGTTATTCATGCTGGTGTTTATTATGCACCGGGTAGCCTCAAAGCGCAGTTTTGTCAGCAAGGAGCCGTTGCGACGATGGATTTTTGTCAGCAAAATGACATTCCTTATGAACAATGCGGTAAGTTGATTGTTGCTACAAATGCCCTTGAACTGCAACGTTTAGACGATTTACTCAAGCGCTGTGAGCAAAATGAGATAGAGGTCAAGTGGCTTGAACAATCCGAACTGGCAGTGAAAGAGCCCAACGTCAGCGGTATTGCAGCGATATTTGTTAAACAAACAGGTATTGTTGACTATGCTAGGATTTGTCACAAAATGGCCGAGAAGTTTGTTGCCCTCGGTGGTGAGGTGTTATTTGACAGTGAGGTCACGGCTATTTGTGAATCTCAGCAAAGTGTTGTCGTCACTTTGCAATGTAAAGCTAGAAGCAAAACCAGAGCTAAAACCAAAACTGCAGCCGGAAAAAATCAAAATAAACGTGACATTGAAGCAGGCTTTTTAATTGCTTGTGGCGGGCTGATGGCTGATAGGCTAACCGCCATGATGGATATTGAGGTCGATTTTCAAATTGTGCCTTATCGTGGTGAGTATTATCAGTTGCCGCCCGAGCATAACCAGATTGTCAATCACCTCATTTACCCTGTGCCTGATCCCGGCTTGCCTTTTTTGGGCATTCACCTTACCCGGATGATCAATGGTTCGGTGACTGTTGGGCCAAATGCAGTACAGGGGTTTAAACGTGAGGGTTATGGACGGTTTAATTTCAGTTGGCGTGATACGCTGCAAATGCTGACGTTTAAAGGGTTTTGGACCGTGTCCAGAAATAATTGGGCGACAGGTTTGAGTGAAACCAAAAATGCTTGGTACAAACCGGGTTACCTTAAACTGGTGCAAAAATATTGTCCATCCCTGACGTTAAGGGATTTACAACCTTACCCAGCTGGCATTCGTGCTCAGGCGATATTAAGTGATGGGACTTTAGTACATGACTTTTTGTTTGCTCAGAGCCCTCGTAGTTTGCATGTCTGTAATGCCCCCTCACCAGCAGCAACGGCAGCAATTCCCATAGGTGGTTATATTTGTGACAAGCTTGAAGGGCTAGCATGAAGTTAGCGCAAACCCCGGTTGATATGATTAAGCTTAATGGTTTTACGTTTTATTTAAAACGTGATGATTTGTTGCATCCTGACTTTTGTGGCAATAAGGCTCGCAAGTTTTATTCGCTGTTAGGCCAGGACCTTAGTGGATTCAATAAACTGATAAGCTACGGTTCGCCACAAGCCAATTCGCTACATTCGCTGGCCGTGTTGGCGCGTATGAAGGGGGTTAAATTCGATTATTATGTCAGTCATATTGCCAGTTTTGTTACTGATCATCCGGCGGGTAACTACCGGGCAGCTCTTGCTAATGGTGCCCGGGTCATTGTAGTGGATAAAGAGGCAAGGCAGCAGCGGTCAATGGCTGACTTTATCAATGAGCAAGTGGCCCCTAATGAACCTGCCAGTATCACTATCCCTGAAGGCGGACATTATGCTGAGGCTGAAATGGGCATTAAGCTATTGGCTGATGAGATCATTGGCTGGGCACAAGGAAAAAACATCAATCAGCTTAAGCTCGCTTTACCCTCGGGTACTGGTACTACCGCGTTATTTTTACAACGTCACTTTTTACAGCAGCAAGACCTCCAGATTGAGGTGTTAACCTGTGCTTGTGTCGGTGGGGATGATTATTTACGCCAGCAGTTTTTTATGCTCGAAGCGAATGCTCATTTTCATCCGCAGATTTTGCCCTCAGCCAGCAAACATCATTTTGGTAAGCTTTATCTCAAGGATTATCAGCTATGGCAACAACTTAGTAGTCAAACAGGGGTTGAGTTTGAATTACTGTATGATCCTCACGGTTGGCAAACGTTGCTCGATTATTTGGCAGGCTTAGAAACTGAACAGCAGGCTATTCCAGTGATGTACATTCATCAGGGCGGTTTGCTGGGCAATGAAACGTTGTTGCCCCGTTATAAACGCAAGTGGCCAACATCTTAAGTCTTATGACTCCCGGTTAACTGTGATCGTAAATGAACCATCTCGTCCTTTGCTGAGTTGTTGTATTTTAGCGACAGCATCAATATTTACCGGGCCAAAAATATGCGGATATAAACCGCCGGTCGCAGGTTCCCATTTCACTTGCGGATCAATCTTGCTAATGTCGAGCATGATCAACAGCGGATTGACCACGTCACGGTAATGTTTGTTGGCGACCCGGTTAAGTTGCGAAGCCGGTGAGGCATGAATAAACCCTTCACTGTATAGTGAGTCCCGTTCTAATGCGCCCACGATGATTGATTGATCGTATTCAGACTGACTGCCAAGCAAATAAATGTAAGGGTCGCAGATACCGCTATACATGCGGATGAAAATATCACTAAGGACTTGTTGCTCCTGCCCCTGATAGACATAATCTACCCTGAACTGACCGCTAATGCGGTGGTTTTCAAGCGTTTGGCTGAGTATGGTGATTTGCGCCAGTGCAGTCCAGTCGCTGGTGGACAGCCAAATCGGGGTAGAGTCAAAAAACTGTTGGGCTGGTGAATTTTTAAAGATATAGGTGTGACCTATAACTAAATCGGTGTGCACATCGCTGCGCAAGACTGTATTGATTTGGGCGGTGGATACCATGGTTTATCTCTGTGGTGACTATCAATTTGCGGCTAGTATATATAAGCCTTCGGATAGTAGCAAAGACGAGGATAGGGCAAAGGCAAGAGCGATCCACAGGGAAAAACAGAGTCACGTGGCGTACGGCCGGGCAAGGTCATTAATTCCAGCGGGTGTGATCCCCCTCCGGCAAGATTGGTCAATCAACGGGTAGCAATCATCGGGCGTGATCTCGCCAGTGCTTGCGAATACCTATCTTAAAAGCGTGGATGCTACAACTGGGAGAAGTTTGAAAAACACCTGAAGTTGTTTGTGTTGCCTTCACCGTGTAATTAGAGTGAATGTATTGTAACTTCGAAGTGAAGTGTGTGTTGTCGAGGAGCCGTGTGCGTAAATAGCGCCAGCACGGTTATGGAGGGGCTTGGTGACAACGGTATGGCGATATAAACGTTACGATTCAGTGTGCTTCACTGCTTAAAGCGTGTGATTATAAAGTAAACGTTTATATAGTATAATGCACTGGAGTACCTGTATAGTATGCAATGGAGGGAAAACAACAATATAAAAACTTAACTACGGTCCAATTTAATAATCTACCTTTCCTTTAATTTTTGCATTTGATCTTTTTTGCTCTTCTCTGTGGCCGCCGTGCCTCTAAGTACCCCCGCGTGGTTCGCCCTTGACCTTGCTCTTCACTCTTCACTCTTCACTCTTTAGTTCCAGTACTCTTACCTACCGCGTTTCTTTTGTTTTTGGCGAGCCTTATCACGCGTTTTTTGATCGACTCTTTTACGATTGGCCTTGTTAAACTTATCCATTAACTGGCGTTGTTTATCACTAGGTAGCTTTTTGAAACGCTGATGGGCGTTTCGTAACTGCTGTTGCTTGGCTTTTGGCAGCTGCTTGAACTTATTAAACTGTTGCTGCAATTTTTGTTGCTGCCCAGCCGGTAGCTTTTGCCACTGGCTAAACTTGTTGAGTAGGGCCTCACGTTTTTGGCTGTCCATGCTGATCCAGCGACTGGCACCAAGCTGGAGTTTATCTTGTTGGGCACTGGGTAATTGGTCCCACTGCTTGGCAAACTGATTGAGTACTGTTTTTTGTGTCTCTGGCAGGTCTTGCCACTGCGCGGCGATGACACCTGGCAGGTAGCTGAGAAACAATAAAGTGAAAAGGGCTAATTTAGTCATTATATTGGTCCTCCTCAGTAACAGGTTTATCTTCAAGTTTTTGCGCTGATGGGTCTTGAATTTGAATGTCATGACCGTGTTTGTTTTGACCTTGTTCATGTTTGCTTATTGACTCTTTACTGGCTGATGGCTCTTTACTAGCTGATGGCTCTTTACTAGCTGATGGCTCTTTACTAGCTGATGGCTCTACCATATCCAACGGCCCAACTAATTTTCCGTCGACTTCGACAAGCTCAGCAAGATATTCAAGCAAAGCCATGTCGGGCAGCGCTTGAGCTTGTGGCTCATCGGGTGCTGCGCTTGCCGGGATGATGAAGCTGGTCATCAATACCATGCTACAACAGCGCCTCTTGTTCGTTTTCAGCCAGCCAGGTAACAAATTCCAAATCCTCTAACAAAGTCAATTCTTCTGTAGGAACTGGTGATGTTACCATTGCCAGCGGTAGCTCGGGAACCGATCCCGGCGAATGATGGTTAATTGCAATAGCAATAAGAACCGCCGCTGCTGTTGGCCAGGCGACTTTACCAAAAGGATGAGTCACTAATTGACTGACCTTTTGCTGAATGCGCGCCGCAATGGGTGTTTTGCGGGTTTTGAGCTGTGCTGCTGCCAAGGCATTCGTTCTTGCCCGAGTAATATCGGTTTGCACCGATAAAGATAAACGGGCCACCGATTGATCCAGCGCCTGATTAAGGTGCTGCTCAATCGCATGATCACTAAGTGCTTGGTTAGTTGATTGCTCAGAAGCGGGTTTCATGTTCGGCTCCCATTAAGTCTCTCATCTTATTGACTGCTCTAAAGTAGTGGGTTTTAACACTGCCTTGGGAGCAACCCATAGCCTGTGCGGTTTCGGCTACTGATAATCCTTCCCAGCTGCGTAACATAAAACATTGTTGTTGTTTCTCTGACAGCTGCTTTAAATACGCCAGTGCTGCCGCCTGTTGTTGTGCTTTGACAATATCGCCCTCGGGGGTATCAATGCCGTTATCATAAGAGGCCGCTGGTGGCCATTCTTCGGCGTCATCATCCTGGCTGGCACTTTTCCAGAAAAACACTAAATTGCGCACTTTTTGGTGGCGATGCCAGTCCCTGATACGATTTTGCAGTATTTTATAAAACAACGGCTTCCACTCATTTGATGGACGCTGTTGATAGTTAGTGACCAGTTTAATCATACTGTCCTGGAGTAAATCCAGTGCATCAGCATGTGAGCCAGTAGCAAACGCAGCCATATGATATGCCTTCTTTTCAATGTCGAGCAAAAACGCCTCCAGGGTTACTGGTGGTAGTGTTTGTGCTTGTGTTGCTGCATTAACGTCCGTAACGAAGATGGTCTCAGGCCCATGTAAACTCTCGTTTTGCCTGTAATTCTTATCCATAAATGCCGTAATTACAATGCTGAATTGTTATCGGATATCCCCGATGCCTATAACGCCGGGTGATTTACCTCACCCATAATTGCCGTTACTGTAATGTATAACGCAAGGGCTGGGGTTTGGTTGACACAAAGAGAAAGATTTATTGAACTATTTGAAAGCCCAATCAACGCGGAGGATTAGGTTCTTTGATAATTAACCGCCAATTGTGCTTAATTGAAAAATAGCGCCCGTAGGAGGGGACTGTACGCCGCGACTCGTGCCACAGCATGAAAGTTACCGACAGCTATAAATCCAATCCGAAGCCATTATCCCCTCAGTATCCGTTGGGTTTTGATCTGTCGCCAAACAAGCCGTATACTTAATGAACAGCCATACGTCATGAATTTAAAACGAGGCAAAGCAAATTAACTCTCAGCTTAGATAGTTCGCTAATACAACAAGCAAAAGACTCTGCAAAGGACTATGCAAAACCAAGTAATCAATCATTATCGCAAGTAGTGAGTGATTACTTTGTCGCATTAACTGACGATCGATAAAAGGTAAAATTGGTGAGTGCAGCGCCTATCACTCGATCACTTGTTGGCACTTTAGCCGTTGATGAAACACAAGATAAAATCAATAACGATCGTCATTACAAGCACAGCATGAATAGCTTGCGGGCTGATATAGACAAAGCATAGAAGTCAGCTGATGAAGGTAAAGTCGTTGATTTTAATGTCGATGAAATGATGCAAGAGCTGGATGCTGAATGTATAAATACCAAATAACGACAGATGCTCATGAGGATTTAAAGGAGATAGCCCCCTACACCATCATACATGGGGTAGGCAACAAGAGATCGTATGTTATCTAAATGCGACTCATACCATACCATACCATACCAAACCGACCATCACCCATAACGTATCTTAATAA
>JBLHHD010000176.1:0-6483 GCA_047614605.1 Alteromonadaceae bacterium | reverse complement strand
TCATCGTCGTTGCAAAACATCTGCAAGTCTCGCAAAGTTCATTACGCCGGCGACTCAATCAACTCAAGCTTAAATGAGCAATACCATGGACGCTTTTACCACGCTTAATATCAATAACAACCCAGCCGATGGCACCAATGATTGGTCTGCGCAATTACTGCAACACTTTGATATTAAAAGCGCACTCGGTAAAGGGGGCCAAGGGTCGGTTTTTCTGGCTTATGAATATCGCCTGCAACGAGATGTCGCCATCAAACGAATAGACCATCAGCCATTCAATGACACACTATTAGTCGAAGCCCAAGCTCAAGCCAAAATCGAACATCCGAATATCAGCAAATTATTTCAAGTGATCCAAAGTCACTCGCCGCAACAAGCCAGTTACTTGGTGATGCAATATATTCAAGGTCAAACCGCTTTAGACTGGGCAGCGCAACAAAGAAAAGCCTGCCATAGCAAAACACAATGGCGCCGTTATATTGAGCAAATCGTCACCATGACTCAACAGGTATGTGATGGACTACAAGCACTGCATAGCACTGGCATCGTCCATCGCGATATAAAGCCGGCCAATATCATGATCACTACAGATCACAGCAACCCTATTCATCCTTATATCGTGGACTTCGGTTTAGCCCAACATCAAGAAAACCTCAGCGAATTTGTCTCTGGCTCTTGGCCTTTTATGTCACCGGAGCAAAAGCGCGGCGACCCCTTAAGTGCCAGCAGTGATATATACAGTTTGGGCGTGACTTTATACCAATTGCTTAGTGCCCAATTACCTCAATCAGCCGATAGCACACTCACCACAAAAATGGATAAAAATGCCACAATATCACTACCCATTGAGTTAACGGTGCTGATAAAGCGATGTTTATCACCAGATAGACAGCATCGCTATCAATCTGCGTTAGAACTTAAACAAGAGCTACAACGTTTTTTAACTGGCGAGCCAATCACCAGTATTCACAGCAAAAGTTACCAAGTGAGAAAAAAACTGATCAAATACCGTTGGATTGTGTTATTTTGCGCTTTCGTCGGATTGGCCACTATCGGTCAACTCAGCTGGCTGCAACAGCAAAAATCACAACATCAAGCGCGCGAACAACTGGTTCAGCAGTTCCACCAAACCGTGCAACAAGCACAATATCAGTCAAACTTGGCGTATATGGCACCGCCCCACGACATTCGTTACTTACAAAACCAACATCAACATAACCTTGAGCAAATCACTCGCCAGGCCCAACAATTAGGCGCAACGGCACTGCCATTTGCGCTATATGCCCAAGGGAAAATTGCCCAACAACAAGGCGATAACCTCAAGGCAAAGCAACAACTCGAAGCGGCTTGGCAGCAAGGTTTTCAAACCATAGAATCGGCTTACGCCCTGGTACAAGTGCTCAATACTTTATACCAACAAGCACTGACACGAGTGTTTATTATGCCCCATGGTGCCTTACGCCAAGCGCGACAATCTCAACTACAACAAAGCTTTGTTCAACCTATCATCAGCTACCTACACTTTATTCAACAACAAAGCGACGAGCAATCTAGCAATAGCATCAATCAAGGGCACAAAAGCATCATCCGCGCCCTACTCCACTATTACAATCAAGACTACAACCTGGCCATTAAACAACTTAACGGCACCCAACCGTTTGCACCATGGCAATACCAACACTACCTCTTGCTGGGTCAAAATTATATCGCCCAATATCAACAGCTACGCAAACCGACATCAATTCAAGCGCAGCAACTGATCACAAAAGCTGAGCTTGCTTTTGATCAAGCGCTGGCGATTGCCCCAAGCGATCCAAACAATTATCTACAAAAATGGCAGCTATATTTCACCTTGGTGAGCAGCAGCCAGTTTGGTACTGGCAATGCATTAAAATCGCTCAATAAAGCCGAGCAGCTATTAAAGGACGCGCTAAAACTCAATCCGACTTACCTTGATAGCCAAGTCAGTCAGATCAGCACCCAATTTCAACGTATGGTTTACTTATACAACCAGGGTGAGCCTTGGCAAGCGGCATTAGCCACCAGCCAATCGTTAGTTGAACAAGCCCTGATGCAATGGCCTCAACAACCTAAATTATTAAGAGAACAAGCCAAAATCCTCAGCCGACAACTCGTTCACAGCCAACAACCAGACCTTGCACAGGCGCAATACCAAGCTATCGAACAGCTATATCAACAATTGGCGGCACAACAACAGTTAGGGTTTGATGACTTAATTTATGCTGCCGTGCATCAAAAACAATGGGGGGATTTTATTGATGAAACGTCAACGTCCCGCGAAAAATACCAAACAGCGGCAACCCTATTCAAACAGGCCATTGCCAGCAAACCACAATATAGTGGCAGTTATGTCAATTTAGCCCTGACCCAACTCAAACTCAGCGAAACCGATACACACCAACAAGGTTTAGCGCGATTAAATAACGCCATATTGCAGTTAACAACAGCGCTTAACAAAGGTTATAGTGAATTTATCGCCAACTACTATTTGGCCAAAGTAAGACTGCGAATGAACAACAGCCTAGGAAGTACCGATTTAGCCAAAGGCGTAGTCGAATTAGAAACGGCGTTAAAAGCGATAACACAAGCCAAAAAAGCCAAACCCAATAACTATCACGCCATCGGACTGGAAATAGAGGTGTTATCACAACTGATTGAAAACCAATGGTATTTAACAAAACCTCACGCTGATTTAGAACAGCGATTAATCACACTGCAACTTCAGCGACTGAGCAACAACCCACACAAGCTGTCAGCCCTGTCGCATAGCAGCTTTATTTTAACCTTGGTGCTCGAAAAGCAGCTCATCACAGCACACATCAACCCACAATGGCGATTACAACACCAACAGATCACCAAACAACTCAATGACAAGCTAAACCAACAACTGGCAGATAAACCGCCATCAGCCGATTTGAACCCAGAGCAAACGTTGGCACTGTCGAACCTGCTCTATGCACAAATGCTGCTGGCCAAAACCAGTAAACAACTAAATCAACTACAGCCATTGATCACCCGCTTTAGCCATACAGCAAAAACCGCTGATCATTATTGGACCTTAGCCAATTACCATCAGCTAAAAGCCGAACACCAAACCACGCCTCAACAACAGCTTGATACTCAAGCAACGGCCATTCAATTATGGCAACAAGCTTATCAACTCAAACCAAATGCAATGGGTTATCACTACAGTTTGCTCAAAGGCTATATCAATCAACTGGTTTTATTCGAAAAGCAGCAAAGTACGGCTAAAAATCAACAAGTAGTTGATAACACCATCGAAAAAGTCAGCGCTTTAAAGCAAAAGCTCGGCAACAATACACCCCTTAACCAATGGCTCAGCACCTTATTAAAACAGCACCAGTCAGATAATTTAATTGATTATCTTGAGGCAAACAAAGCACAAAACCCATTTGCAGCAAGTATCATGCGCTAACTCAAGGTGTCACCACAATTTCAGCTGATTCAGACAACCCCCCGCCATCAAAGCCATTTACAGGGTCAGTCTTAAACTTAACATGCACCCATAAACTAAATTGATGATCTTTACTTCTAATTTTCATCTTACTTGTCTTAATACTCGTACCAATTGATAGACCTATTACGCCCTCGCCATCAACATACGATTCTGAACCTTTAATCAAGTCTTCCCAATCATGGCTTGAGCCATCCTCATACCTGCTCACCCAAATCAACACCTTATAAAGCGTATTATTATGAAAATGGATTGGACTATTGCCTTTTGCTTTTTTTTGTTTTTTTCCCGATAACTCATCCTTCACGATGATGCTCAAACTTTTCATGCTTTTCTTTTCCAAAGCACTATGCTGAATATCAACCAAAACAATATTTTTACTCATAAACTTTCACCTTTTTACTTTTCATCAAATTTGACACGTCAATGAAAAAACTGACATGTCAAAACCGTCTTTTAACATGACACTCAACTATCATACTTAAGCATACTAACAACAACCTATTGAAAACAAGGGGTTTTATATGATAATTGCTTCTGGCATTTAGGTTGCTCTACTGCAAATAGCGTATTAAAACCATAGTCGATAGTAGGAGTTGCTTCATCATGTCATTTGCAAGTCAATTAGTGACCACAACATTAACCCAGCCGTGTTTTAACCCCATAAACATGAGTAACATCACTCACATTCACCAACCCAAACCCACTGCCATACTCAAACTTATTTCTAATGGCAATACCACCATATTACTTAAAAACCACTTTGTTTTAGCCCAGTCCAATCAAATACAATGCCAGTTTTTTCAAGGTGCCAATCAAAACTGGCATTGCCAATATGGCGAACACTGTTTCGAACTACACGCAGGCATGATTTTGGCGCTCGACAACCAAGTGTGGCAATTCGAACTGCACCAAGAGCAATCGTTTGAAGAACCTACCGTTTTGCATTTTCAAATCAGTTGTGATGAAGAGCATGTGCGTTTATCGATTAAACACCATGGTCAAACCGTCGAACTTGGCGAGCGTGTGCATCATTATCCGCTGTTATTACTTGCCCGACAGTATCGACAAGATCAACAATCCGGTTTCGACCACACCAGTTGTGGTTGGCTCGATGCAGAGCGACTGATCAAAATGATTGGCATAGAAGCATCCTTATTAAACGTGCAAATGCATCGCGCTAAACAGCAGTTTGGCAAAATAATGTCCACCGAACCATTAATCGAACGTCGAGTAGGTCAAATTCGACTGAACTGCGCCAATGTAGAAATTAACCGTGGTGCCAGCGTCGAATATTAAAACGGATGCACCGTCTGATGAAATGGGCTGAAATAGGGTGAAATGCGGTTTTACTGTTTTATCCGTTATGCTGTTTGTCAGTAAATACAAACAATAACGGTGAGGAAAAAAACATGCAATACGATCTAGTTTTTCAAGGTGGCGGGGCCAAAGGTATGGCCTTTGTTGGTGCGATGGCAGTATTTGAACAGCGCAACCATACCTTCCGCCGATTGGTTGGTACCTCAGCTGGCGCCATCAATGCCGCGTTGATGGCCGCCGGTTACAATGCCAATGATATGGCCGAAGCATTAAATGAAACCATGGAAGATGGTCGCCCAGTATTTGAAAGCTTTATGACACCACCCTCAATTCATGAAATTGAGGGTGTCGAATTGAATAATTCCCTGCTGGTGAACGGGTTCAAAGAGATAGGTAGCCTGATCGACAGTAAAATCTTTAATGGCGCTGATGTTCTAAAATGGTTGCAGGATAAGACTTTAGACAACGCCAGTCTCGCCATCATAAAGGTGATTCTTGATAGGCTGGGCTACGAAACGCTAAAGAACCATGCTGGACAAGCCTTTTCATTGGCTGAGCTAGGTGGACTTTTTTCTGCCGCCAAATTTGTCGACTGGCTGGAACGAAAACTCAATGAAAAAGATCCGACCTTTGGTGGCGCGACCTTGGGTGCCTTGTATAAAAAGACCAACGTTGACTTATCCTTATGTGTCACTGATATCACTGGCAATAAGCTATTGGTACTGAATCATAGAACCGCACCAGATTTACCGCTTATTTGGGCGGTTCGTATGTCAATGAGTATTCCTTTTGTTTGGCCGCCGGTCACTTGGCTTAGCACTTGGGGAACATACTCAGAAGGCACACATGAAAGCGTGCTGACTGACCATCGTATTATTGATGGTGGTGCCTTATCGAATTTTGCACTGCGCTTAACGACTTCTGCCGGTCTGACCGTGAGAGCGGTCATGGCGGCTGATCCTGATATTGACGAGGCAGAGTTTGCGCAATTTAATGCACAAGCCCCTACGGTTGGTTTTATGCTCGATTCGAGTCTTGAAGTGCCGGGCGCAGGCGAAGCACCGCAAAGCGTCGGTATCATGGCCTGTATAGAACAGTTTGGTCAATGGCTGCACGAGAACGCACCGCCAACCAATGTGGTTTCACTGTTTGGTGATGTTCTGTTAACGATGATGACTGGTAATGACAATTTTGTGCTTGCCACTCAAGAAGATTCGGTCTGTCGATTACCGGTGGGTAATATTGGCACATTGGAGTTCGATATGTCGCCTGAGCGTAAATCTGCACTGGTTTCAGCGGCGAATAACGCCACAGAAGCCTTTTTCAAAGACGGTTTAGAATTTGTCGTGAATGAACTCTTTATGGGCATGGGTGATGACGGTAAGTTCGAGATTGGCTGTAACATCAATGGCAATCCGAGTTCAAGAGACTGGATTGGTCTATTCAAATCGCCTGAAGACAACCAAGCAGATGTGGTCAACGGCAACTGGTTACATGTCAAACCTGGCGATAATCTACTGAATACCATTACTGAGGCACAATTGGGCCAATATGAAGCCAGATATTATGCCTTTCATTCTTGGGGTTGGTTTGGTTTGAATTCAAATTATAAATTGGTCAAACGCACAGGACCGTTAAATCGTATTGTTGCGCGATAATATTTGATT
>JBLHHD010000175.1:0-6490 GCA_047614605.1 Alteromonadaceae bacterium | reverse complement strand
TCGGCAGGTTTAGGCGGAAATTTATAGGTGGATTCATCAAAGTATTGTACAGATAAGGTGCTCATATAATGCGATTTTCAAAGCTTGGAAGTAATTCGAGCGATTATACTTCAATGATGACAAAAAGGCGAGCCGTGGGTATATAACAGAACAATCTAGGGTATGCGTTGAATTATTTGCCCCATGCCAAATTATAGCGAAGGCTACTAATGTGCAGTAGGTTGGGCCAGGAGTAGAGCGAAGCATGAGTGAGATGAAGGCGACATAGAGTCCAGCGAAACCACCATGTTACGCACTCCCGAATTGGTTTGGATTGAGTTTCAAAGTGTCGATTCCGTTTTTGGACCACCCTATATGGGTTTCGTTATGTTTTAGTTTTAGTCTTTGAGTAACACAAGAAGTGGTGGGCCATGATGGGTTCGAACCATCGACAAATGGATTAAAAGTCCACTGCTCTACCAGCTGAGCTAATGGCCCTGATAGATATTGAGGTATTTCTTTTTTCTTTCCTAAGTGGTGGGCCATGATGGGTTCGAACCATCGACAAATGGATTAAAAGTCCACTGCTCTACCAGCTGAGCTAATGGCCCACATATATACATCTTAGGTTTATTGCTAATTGTTAGTGGCGGGTCATGATGCATTGCTGACATCGACTATTGAGAGTATTAAAATTCTCAATACCTGCCAAATTCTCTATTGAGAAAGTGGTGGGCCATGATGCATTGCTGACATCGACTATTGAGAGTATTAAAATTCTTAATACCTGCCAAATTCTCTATTGAGAAAGTGGTGGGCCATGATGGGTTCGAACCATCGACAAATGGATTAAAAGTCCACTGCTCTACCAGCTGAGCTAATGGCCCGCTAACAATTTTCACGTTCTTTGTTGTTATGGTCTTAAACAAAAACAACGGTATTTCAACCAACTCTTTTTCCAACTTTCCTTTAAACACAAAAATCTAAGAGAAAGTGGTGGGCCATGATGGGTTCGAACCATCGACAAATGGATTAAAAGTCCACTGCTCTACCAGCTGAGCTAATGGCCCGAGAGCGAGGCGTATAATACTGATTTCACGAGCGGTTGCAAATAGTTTTTTCAAAAAATTGCGATTTACTGATTTTTCGCTTAAAAAGCCGACAAAGCAGCTAAAAAGTCGGCAATCTTAACCCTGTTTTAAACTTGCCTCAGCAAATAAAAAAAGGTTCACTTAACACTCTGTAGCCGTGATGCCGCCAGCTTCGCCGACGTTGAGCCGGGGTACTCTTCAATCACTTTACTAAAAAATACTTTTGCCGTCTCTTTATCATTGTTTTTCAGCGCAATAGAACCCCGTTTTAACATCGCATCACTACGCTTGTTTGAATCTGGAAAATAATTAATCACCTGCTCAAATTGACTCTGAGCATCAGAATAATGGCCTTTGTTAAACAATAACTGGCCTAACCAATAATAGGCATTGGCGGCGTAATCCGACTGAGGAAACTGTTTAAGAAACGCTTTAAACTCGGGGATAGCCTTATCATAAAGGCGCTCTTTAATCACCAGGTTAACTGCCCTGTCGTACGCTTCATTCTCGCTGACAGAGCCGGTATACGAGCTGTCAAGCACCTCAGTGGGTTGACCACTGACGGCAGTTGTTGTACTCGACGTTTGAACACCCGGCTGGACCCCCGCACTGTTTGCAGAAGCTCGGGAAAAACGGTTTTCAAGCTCTTGGTATAACTCTCGTTGACGCTCTACCAGTTGCTCCAGTTTATGTCCGTGGACTTCAGTTGCACCACGCAGATCACTGACGTCTTCGTTGAGGGTATCCAATTGTTGCTGAATGCCTAACTGTGACTGACTGAACACCGTTATCAGGCGCTCCAACGTCGCCATACGCTCATCCATCTTATTACTGCTTTGATCAGTAATAGGTGCAGCGGCCATTAACGAGCCACTGCTTATTGCAAACGTAAAACCAATGACTCGTTTAAGCTTTTTAATTAAATGATGCTGACGCAAATCGTTCATCCAACTGTTGATCCAGACAATAAATTAATAAACCAAAACCGCACGACGGTTTTTAGCAAAACCAGCTTCGGTTCGAGATTTATCAGTTGGTTTTTCTTCACCATAACTCACCATAGAGATTTGGCTTTTCGCCACCCCCATGTTAGTTAAGTATTTAGAGACTGACTTAGCACGACGCTCACCTAAAGCGATGTTGTACTCAGGTGTTCCACGTTCGTCACAGTGGCCTTCAATCATGATTTTAACATTGGGGTTTTTTACCAAAAACTTGGCATGAGCCTGCAACATTTCAGCATATGCACCCTGAATGTTGTTTTTGTCATATTCAAAGTAAAGAGTGCTCTGCTCACGTAACTCGATATCTCTGTTTCCTTGATCAAGTATTAGCTGGTCAGCTTTACTAATTTTATTAACATCAATATTGCTGCTATTGTCAGTTTGGTTGTTGCTGTCATTTCGTGAAGTACTGGTTGAATCAGTACTTTTGCCGGCATCGACTCCACTGCTTGACGTTGAGCCACAAGCCGTTAAAGCCAAAACAGGAATTGCAATTAGCAAGCCTTTAAGTACTTTGTTCAGTTGCATCCTAAGATCCTTATACATATATTTATTGAGTATTAACTTTTTGTAAAAAATTAGTTGTGAAAAATAAGCTCTTTATTCTTTATTTTACGGTGACCACTTTATAAAAATGGTGACCACGCGGGTGACTTAACCTGACCATTAGCCACAGGTAACCGCGCTTTAAATCTTCCGTCTATCGATACCAATGCCAGTACCTGAGTCTGACGATATAAAGTACTGTATATGATCATTGAACCATTCGGTGCAATGCTTGGCGACTCATCCAGTCTAGTTTTAGTCAAAACGGAAAAAGCCCCCGTTTTGAATTCTTGTTTGGCAATATGGTATTGACCTTTAGTCCTGTTTACCATGACTAATTGCTTGCCATCTGGGGTGATTGAGCCACCCAAATTCATTTCACCATCAAACGTCAGGCGCTTCGTTCGTCCGGTGGTTAAATCTACGCTATATAACTGCGGTTTTCCACCCCGTTCGGATGTAAATGTGACACTTTTTCCGTCAGGAGCCCACGAGGGCTCAGTATCAACACCACGATCCCGTGTCACCCTTCTTAACGCCCGAGTTAAAATATTAATAATGTAAATATCCGGGTTGCCATCTTTGGACAACACAATCGCCATATCTTTGCCACTTGGCGACCACTGCGGCGCACCATTAATACCAGAGAACGAACTGAGCTTATCCCGTTCACCCGTGTAAATATCCTGAATGTAGATTTGCGCTTGACGGTTTTCAAAGGTGACGTAAGCTAATTTGGTACCATCGGGCGACCATGAAGGTGACATTAACGGCTCTTTTGAACGTAACAGGCTTTTTTCATTCTCGCCGTCATAATCAGCGACTACCAGTTGGAACGGTTTGGGTTGGTCATCACGCACAATCACATAAGCAATACGGGTTCTGAATGCCCCTCGCTCACCAGTCAGTCGTTCATAAACGATATCACTAACGCGATGGCCGTATTGGCGAAACTGAGCACTGGAAATCACTACCTGACGGGGAGACTCCAGCACATGGTCGTTGCTTTGCACCAACTCACCATTACTTAGCATTTGTGCCTGACCGCCAGTGATTTGGCCGCGTAACACATCGATTAGTTCAAAAGTCACCATATACTGGTCGATAGAATATTCTTTAATCGACCCTACCAGCACCACTTCGACCCCCTCAGAAACCCAGCTGGCATAATCGACTTCACTGTCCTTAGACGGTTTTTGTGGCATATTAATTTCGGCAATCGGGTTGAATTTACCACTGCGGCGCAAGTCGGCGCTGATCACGTCAACAATACGTGGTGCCTGCCCCTGCCCTTCATATTTAAATGGCACAATGCCAATCGGGCGAGCCGTATCAACTCCTTCGGTGATCACTATTTCCAGCGCACCGAAGGCCACTGTCGTGTGTAACATTACCCAGCAGGCTAATGTGAAGTGCAATAATTTTTTAATCATCAATCAAATTCCGACTTATATATTAAATATCAACGTAATATCTCTTAATTCTTTAAAGACTGCCGGGTCTTCTGAAACCGGCAGTTTTCCTGCTTTTAACACCGCATTCTCAGCAGCATTACACAAACGTTTATCACCACTGAGCACCTTAACACTGGTTACAAGACCGTTAAATGCCAATTTGACATTCACCCGGCACGATAATCCTTTAAATGTTTCATCCGTGATCAGTCTTTGTGAAATACGCTGATGAATAAGTGCTTTGTATTTTTGGACCTCACCCATCACCACTTTTTGGTGGGCACGTTGACGGTCTTGTTGCTCTTCAAGCATCTGCTGTTGCATCGCTGCTTCTTGGTCGGCTCTTAATTTGGCTTCTTTGGCTTTGCGAGCTTTTGCTTGACTTGCCAGCTTTGCTTTACGGAGCTTGTCTTCTTCGCGCTTTTTCTCTTTGGCAATACGATCCAGACGCGCTTTTTGTGCAGCCACTTCTTCAACACGGCGTTTTTCTACCGTGTCGGCCAGCGCTTTATCTGCGACAATTTTTTCTTGATGTTTTTTCTTCGCCAGCTGCTCGGCTCTTTTAGCTTTGGCGTTTTCACGTTTTTGCTTTTCGAGCGATTTTTTTGCCTCAGCGTCGGCGACACGTTTAGCTTCTTTAGACTTTTTGGTTTGCTGATTGAGGTCTTTAAGGCGTTTATTTTCGTTGCGAGTTTTTGTTTTCGCTTCAGCCGCTCTTGCTTCCAAATCGGCAACCCGCTTTTCTTCGGCCCGTAGCTTAGCCGCTTTTTCGTTTTTGATCCGATTGACCTGCTTGGCAAGTTTATTTTTATCCACTGCAACAGAAGTGATAGCCTCAACTTGGATCACCAAGGGTTTAGTTTTTTCACTAGGCTTGAGCGCCACGCTGGCCACCAGTGCCACACCAACAATAATGTGCAGACCAAACGATTTAAAAATTGCAAAGATAAAGTTATCGATTACCACGGTTCATTCTCAACATAAAAAGCAAAATACGGTTACGTTTATTTCTCAGGGTTATTGTTCTGGGCTATTGCTCAGGGCTCTTTTTCTGGGTTGTCAGTCATCAGCCCCACAGATTGGGCACCCGCTTTGTTCAACACCACCATCAAATCAATAATACTCCGATAAGGGACATTGCCGTCACCGTTAACCATTACAGGGGTTTGTGGCTCTACAGTCAAATGAGCGGCGACAAGCGTCATTACATCTTCAAGAGTAAGTGACTCTTCTTTGTTCTCCCCTACCGTCAAATAATAAGTACCATCGGCTTTTACCGAGGCCACCAGCGGCGGTTTGGTGTCTTTGGCTAAAGGCTCAGCATCAGCTTTGGGTAAATCAACTTTAACCCCCTGAGTGACCAACGGTGCCGTGATCATAAAGATAATCAATAACACCAGCATGACATCAATGTAAGGTACCACATTAATTTCGGCGACAGGGCGGCGACGTTTTCTGCTATACATAATTAAGCCCTAAGCTGGTTTTTGACCGGCAGCAGACATCGAAGCTGCTTGACGCTGAAGGATGTTTGAAAATTCTTCCATAAAGTTGCCGTAATTATTTTCCAGCTTTTCGACTTTATGAGAGAAGCGGTTATAAGCGATAACAGCCGGAATAGCAGCAAACAAGCCCATCGCGGTGGCGATAAGTGCCTCAGCAATACCAGGGGCAACCATTGATAAGGTCGCTTGTTGTACTTCACCAAGGGCGATAAACGAATTCATGATCCCCCACACCGTACCAAACAAACCAATATAAGGGCTGATAGAGCCAACAGTCGCCAAAAATGACAGATGGTTCTCAAGATTCTCCACTTCACGAGAAAGCGCAACGCGCATTGAACGGTGAGTACCATCAAGAACAATCTCTGGCGAACCGAGGTTATGACTACGTAAACGGGAGAATTCTTTAAAACCTGATTTAAATAACGACTCCAAACCGGTTTGGACTACTGTTCTGGCAGCAACTTCGTTGTAAAGCTTGGCTAAATCAATGCCCGACCAAAAACGGTCTTCGAATTTTTTCGCCTGATCTTCGGCGGTTTTTAGTACCTTCATCCGTTGAAAGATCATCGCCCAAGAGGTGATAGACATACCTAATAGCGTCAGCATAACCAGCTGCACCAGTAAACTGGCTTGTAAAAACAAATCGAAAAAGGATAATTCAGGTGACACTATTGAGTACCTCTATAATTTTAGCCGGGATTTTAACCGGCTTCATTTTACTCAAATCCACACAAGCCACCTTAAAGCGCCCTGTGCAGATAGTTTGTGCTAATGGCTGACTAGCCGATGCAATGAAAATCGTTTGGTCAAAGGTAAGGCTGGCTTTTTTCAGCTCGCTGATACAACAAGTGACCATTAACAACTGATTAAATTTGGCTGCCTTAAGATTGTCCATTTGCACAGAACGA
>JBLHHD010000174.1:0-6499 GCA_047614605.1 Alteromonadaceae bacterium | reverse complement strand
TACGAAGATATAAACGATGCCGGGCATGTAAATGATATAAAGGGTGCGGTTGTGCATCAACGTAACGATCTTTTTATGCATTACCCCTCAGCGACTGCTTTTAATCCCATCGCAAATTGTTTAAATGACTCGTTTAAATCGGGCATCGATTTGGTGATGAATCCACTTAGTAAACCACTAAACTGCTCTTGCATGGTGAACTTTACCCGGCCATTACCTAGGTCTGTCAGAGCAAAGGTGCGGACGCCTTTGAATAACCCCAATGGCATCGAACTTTGCCATACCATTTTTCGTGGTGCATCAAATAAGCTGACTTTAAGCGCAAATGCTCGCTGCGGAGTATGGGCAGCAAAGACTTTGATGCGCTGATCTTCACCTATAGTGCCTTCAATTCGGACGACGCTGTCATTCCAGTGAGCATAGCTGTCGGCGTCGGTGAGAATGGCCCAAAGGGTCTTTTGTGTGGCGGCTATGGTTTTTGATACCTTAACATTTTTCATAGTGGCTTATCTCAAATTAATGGCGTGTAGGGTGAATGATTGATTAAAAACAGGTCCTGGTGTTCAAGGTATTGCCCCATGGCCATGTCCAGGGTTGTCAATTGCTTGCGCAGGTTATCTTGTAAGTAGGCTGAGCTAATGTCCAGCTGATTAAAGATAGTATGGGTGTGAAAGGTTGCCAGGCGGACAACGGCCAACACCTGCTCGACCTTTTTTGCCACCCGGGTGGTGCTTTGTGGCGAGTTGAGCTGGCGGATAACCTCAAGTGATAATTGGGGTAATTGCCAGCTGCGGGCTAACGCCAGCGTCTGCTCTTTGTGAGTGTCAGTTAATTTGACGCCAAACAAACTCACTAATGAAAACATCGCTTCAAGGTCCAGTGATTTTTGACGGTATAAACGACAAGCACTCAGCTGTAATTCTTGAGTTAAATATAAAGGCGCAAGCCAGAAGGTGGCATATAAGGTGATCTCTTCTTTGCTGACCAAATCACTAAACTGACCATAGTAGTTAAGTGCCTGAATTAAACAGGTCTGTCGGTTGGACACCAGTTGGTATCCGGGAAATTGCTGTTTAACCACCGCACTCATCAGTGATCCCTGAATCAACAGCGGACCAAGCCGATTGAGTCCAAGCATTGCTATGGCATGTTTGGTGTCTTTGAATACCCCCGCTGTGTTATTTTTGGTTACGCACTGAGAGGCGGTTTTTGCCAACCACAGGCTTAAGGTTTCACTGTGCTCAATTTGTTCACTGATTTTACCCAGGTTGGGTTGAGCAAATAAATCTGCCACTAACTGTGCAAGGTAAGCCGGTGGAGTAAAAATGTCGCTGTTGTCTGGTGCTTGTGCAGCGCTATCGGTTCGTTCAGCAGGTTGTTCATCAGTGGTATCGTCAGTTAATTCATCTTTTTCTTGTGGCTCTGAGTAAGGCTGGGTGGGTTGATTCAGATCTAGTTGTTTTTGCGCGGCGTATTTTTTTAGCGGGCCTTCCCATAAAAGTGAATATAACTTCGCTTCTTCGCAGTCATAACCAGGTAGCAACTGGTCAATATGGCGATTGGTGATCAAGGTAAAGCGGCCTTTGAGGCTTAACTGACTGCCCGCAAATAAAAATACCAAGTGACTATTAGTATTAACAGAATGCATCACCAGCGCGAGTTGCTGATTGGCAAGCATTAACAAGCTGCCTTGACAGAGGGTTGATAAGCGTTGTGCCGCTTGTGTAATAATCAACTGCATACTGAGCCGACTATCATTAAGGTAGAGCGCTTTAAGGGCATCGCTGGGCGTTTGGTTTGGCTCACCTGCTGTCGGCATTAACAACGAGGCAAATCGATTGGCAGTGCGTACAATGGCACCATTAAGACCTAACGGATACTTTTTGGCCTGTCCGGTTGGCAAGGCACTGCTTAAAGAGTGTAACCATAGGGGGTCAGGGACTTTATTTTCAAACAATAACCGGTAGCTTAACGCGGTACTTCTGGCTAGGCGGCTTTTTTCGTTACTGGTCAGACCCTGTTTGGCGGTTTGTTTTGCCAGTAAGGACAACGTGGCAATATTACTGGTTAATGTTGCGGCTATTAGACTTATCCGTGGCAGTCTGGACCATTGTTGTTGGGCGACCAGTAAGGTGGTGAAAATTACGGCTTTGGCCGTCAGGTTGGTCACTGAAGCGTAATGGGGTTTGTGGTTGTGTAATTGGGCAATTAGCTTGCCCGGATGTTGTTTATAAGCGTTATCAAATTGTTGTGCGAGCCTAATAGCCTGAGGATAAATGCCATCAGTACTCGTTTTTGTTCCATCATTGATGCTGGACCACGAATTAAGCTGTTTTTGCAACAGGCTGTAAAGCTGATCGACGCTGGCGGCTTTATTGGTTTCGTTAACCGCGTTGCTGTTATGTAGTTGAATAGACAAGGTTAATAAGACTGATATTGATTATAGGCATTGTCACCCCAAGCAATAAGCACGCCATCAATAAACAATATTGGCGTACATTCGTCTTTGGTGGTGATCCCATCGCCGGTAATTTTACGGGTGCGGTAAAACATCACTTGGTACACTTTATCCTTAACGGCTTTGGCTTCGGTAATATCCGGTGAGCCAAGGTAATCGATGACGGCGTTTTGGGGGGTATTATCGTGCAGTGATAAAGTCTCCAGGTATTTAAGGTTAAATTCTTGACGCTCTGTCAGGTCCATACGCTCAGGGTTATCCTTATAAAATAGCATAATACTGCCAGCAAACAGGATATAACCCAGCACTGAGGCAAGCATATAGATGACGATTTTTTTGTTCACTAAAAATCCTGTTTCTACGCCGTACTGTTGTTGGTCAGGGCTGTTGCTTATCAAAGCGCTTGCCTACCAAAGCTATTAGCTACCAAGCTATTTACCAAGATAGGGGTTGCCCATTATAATTAATAAACTCACCGCTGGCCTGTGGTGACAAATTATCGATAACCTGTGCCATACCCTCTATTGAGGTTTTGGTATCAATCAATGCATTTTCACCACCCATGCGAGTTTTCACCCAGCCCGGATGAAGTGCCACCACCGTAATACCAAACTTTTTAAAGTCAACCGACAAGCTTTTCACTATCGCATTTAGGGCGGTTTTTGATGAGCGGTAAATATAACTGCCACCACTGTTATTGTCACTGATACTGCCCATCTTACTCGAAATAAACGCGACTTTGGAAGGTGTGCCAAATTGCAAGTTTTTACTCATCGCCTCAGTCACCAGCAATGGGGATATCGTGTTGATGGCAAAAACCTGCTGCCAAAGTGCGATATCACTGCTGCTGGTTTGACCAAGCTGATGTTCTTTGGAACCATGAACCCCGGCATTATTGATCAGCAGATTAAGGGTGATCCCGGTCATTGATTGCTTTAATTTGTTGATTGAGCTTGGTTCACTGACATCAACCTTAAGCAGGGTCAAGTGGTTATACTGGGTCGTTTTTTCAAGCAGGGCATGATGTTCATCACGATAAGTGGCATAAACTTGCCAGTTTTGCTGGCAATAATAGTCGACAAACTTAAGCCCAATACCTCGGTTTGCACCGGTAATTAATACTGATTTCATGATTCTAAGCCGTTCTCTTTTTTCATCACTATGATTGGGGCTGCAAACGAATATCTTTTAAGTTCAGCCCCAGCTGTATATCTGATTTTAATGCCACCAGCTGGCGACATAATTTAAAGGTATCGAGGTTATTCTGCAACTTCTCTCTTAGCTTTTTACTTAGTACTTGAGAGTTTAATGCGGCCTTCATTGATGGATGGTGTAATAAAATATCCAGTGCCGCTTTAGGCCCTACACCGGGCAGACCCGGAATATTATTGCTGGCGTCGCCAACCAATGACCAGTAATTTATCAGTTGCTGGGGGGTAACGCCAAATTTTTCTTCAACATATTTGTCGGTCAGGTATTTACGGGAAAAGTGATCGTAAACTTCGATATGTTCAGACAATAATTGTAAAAAGCCTTTATCGGTTGACACTATGGTGGCTTGTTGCTGATTACTTTGCACTTTTACCGCTAATGCCCCAATCAGATCATCGGCTTCTTGGGCATCCTGAAGGTGAATGGTTAATCCGGTTGCGAGAATGGCTTGTTTTATTTGCTCCATACCATCACTAAGGATGGTGGGCATGGGTTGCCGTCCGATTTTGTATTTTGGATAGATTCGATGTCGCCAGCTATCGCCGGGGGCGTCGAATACCACAATGCCATGACTGGGATTGATGGTGATCAACAGCTTTTTGATCGCCTGTTCAATGGTCGCGATGGTATTGTGGACTATTTGCCGTTTAGCACTGTCACTGACGTCATTGGGAAGTGGTAAATATGGGCGCTCCTGAGCGGCATAAATACGCCGGATGAGGTTTAACGCATCAATTATCATAACCTGCATAAACAAAGATCACATGGTAAAAGTCTGGGCATTATCATAACGCAATCAACACCGTTTTTCATCTGCTAAAAAGCGGCATCAGTGTATTGGTAAACGGCAAGATCATCCAGTGGTAATGAGATCAACCGATGATTTTGTAACAGGGCACATAAGTAGAGCCTGGCAGCTTCATTCTTTGCTGTTTAACAAACGCTTTAAGCAGCTTGTCAATTAGCTTCATTAAGCCTGGATCACCATTTAATTCAAACGGACCGTGACGACGTATTTCTTGAATACCTTCATCTTTGACATTACCAGCGACAATACCAGAAAAGGCACGACGTAAATTGGCGGCCAGTTGCTCGGGGCTTTGGTTTAAATGTAAGTCAAGTTTGGACATATTGGCGTGATTCGGTTCAAAGGGCAGCTGAAATTCAGGTTCAATTTTTAGTGTCCAGTTGTAATAATAAGCGTCACCACTGGCTTTGCGGTATTGGCGTACGTCGGCCATGCTGATTTTGAGTTTGCGTGCCACTTCAACCGGGTCGTCAATAATGATCTCAAACTTGTCGAGCGCTGGTTGACCCAGTGTCTGACTGACAAACGTCTCAATTTCGCGAAAGTAATCTTCACTTTCTTTCGGTCCGGTCAAAATGATGGGCAGCTGTTGTTTTTGATTTTCTGGGTGAAGCATAATGCCCAAAATATAAAGCAATTCCTCGGCAGTACCCGCACCACCTGGGAAGATAATAATGGCATGGGATGAACGGACAAAAGCTTCAAGGCGTTTTTCGATGTCGGGTAAAATGACCAACTCGTTGACGATTGGGTTAGGGGGTTCGGCGGCAATAATACTTGGCTCGGTTAACCCCAAGTAACGTCCATTGGTCATTCTTTGTTTGGCATGACCAAGAGCGGCTCCTTTCATAGGACCTTTCATCGCTCCTGGGCCGCAACCGGTGCAGATGTCCAGACCGCGCAGGCCGAGCTGGTAGCCGACATTTTTAGTGTACTGGTATTCGATGTCATTGATTGAATGGCCGCCCCAGCAAACGACGATGTTCGGGTCGGTATTGGCTTCGATGTAGTTGGCATTACGCAGAATATCAAAAACGACATGGGTAATATGGTTAGTATCGGTCATGTTAATTGATTGCTCGACACCATAACGAGTGTTGATGAACAAGATGTCCCGCAGCACTGAAAACAAGTGTTCGTGAATACTTTTGATGATCACATCATCAACAAAAGCGGTGGTTGGTGGATTAAACAATTCGAGCTTAATGCCACGCTCACGGCGTAAGACATTGACATCGAAGGTTTTAAATCGCTCATATATTTCAGTACTGCTATCGGTGGTACTGCCGACATTAAGTACTGCCAATGAGCAGTTTCGGTAAATTTGATATAGCTGGCTGGTGGAAGATTGCTTCAGTCGATCAACTTCGAGTTGAGACAACATTGACAAAGACCCGACAGGGTTAAGTTGTATGGCCATAGGCATTTCCTTCAATTTCATAATTATTGTTCTATAGCTTTGAATATAGTGTAATTTTAAATAAATGCGCGATTATGGCTGTACTGAGCGATCATCACTGAGCAATGGTGCAAACCTTAACCATTTTTTAACTAACGTTAACCTCCACTGGCTAAAGGTATTTAATATAGATACAAACCACCGATTCAAGAATAGTCATTGGCATCGAATCGTTGCCAATGACTGCGCGGTGAAAATCACGGGTATGGTACAAGTCGCCGAGCTGTTGCTCTGTCCGGGTTCTTAAGTCAACAATTTTGAGCATTGCGGTCATGTGAGCCGCTGCCTGATCTGGCCAGACACGGTAACGGGAAATCGAACCTGAAAACACTCGTGTTTGACCGTGGATACGCGCCAATTCATCGATACCCTGTTGATTGACTTATATCGATTTTATCTCCAGCGGTGTAAAAGCGTAAGGCGAAATCGTAAAAAACCCTGACCCGGTAAATTGACCAAAGTTAATAGTGGCAGGAGCTTCATTAAGCAAGGCATCAACATGGGTGGATAGCTGTTGGTATGCGGGTAAAACCCGCTGACTGATCACTTGTTGAAGTTGATC
>JBLHHD010000173.1:0-6540 GCA_047614605.1 Alteromonadaceae bacterium | reverse complement strand
ATCCTTTTGCTTTAGAATGACTAAAGCCAAAAGAATTTGCCTTGTTTACGAAAATTTTAGTTCTCGCTGGTGAGCGACTTCTAACCATATGGCGCTCTAGCCGCTGATTGACAACCTAAATTTATACCAGCGACCGATAACTTTGTACTATCAGCAATAACGCACAATGCCCTCAGCAACAATGTATACCTTTATTAAGCGGATAAATTGGCAAAAAACGCATCTCCAGACCATAATTGACCATATTAATTAACACAACATCAAGGCTCTCCCGTGAGCGAACAACCAGCAACCCCTCAAATCAATAATATCGATGCCTTTTTGTCCCACTGTCACCGACATGAGTATACCCCTAAAAGCACCATTATCTATACTGGTGATAAAAGCGAATCGCTGTATTACATCGTTCAAGGCTCTGCCATGGTGGTGGTTGAAGACGAAGATGCCCATGAAATGATTGTCGCTTACCTCAACCCGGGGGACTTTTTTGGTGAAATGGGGTTGTTTGAAGGCCAGCAATATCGCACCGCCTGGGTTCGCGCCAAAACCCTCTGTAAAATCGCAGAGATCAGTTATCAACGCTTTGGTTCTGTAGTACAAAAACACCCGGAACTGATGTTTACCATTGGCTCACAAATGGCTCGACGTTTAAGAACCACTACCGAAAAAGTCCGTGATTTGGCCTTTTTGGACGTCACCGGACGTATCGCCAGAACCTTATTAAACCTCTCTAAGGAGCCTGATGCCATCACCCACCCAGATGGTAAACAAATCAAAATCACCCGCCAGGAGATCGCCAATATTGTCGGTTGCACCCGTGAAGTTGCAGGACGTGTACTTAAGAGCCTCGAAGAACAGGGGCTGGTAACCGCCAAAGGTAAAACTATGGTGATCTTGGGTGCTCGTTGACGCTTAGCACAATAAGCATTCCACGCGCCCAAAAAGATCGTCAATTTTGATACGCAATGCGGCAACCTACAACCAGCAGTGATCCACACACTGGCCGATTGGACTGATGCCTGGTCACAAAAAAAACTCAAGGTTACCTGGCGGCTTATGCAACCGACTACTTTGCCAAAAGCAGTGCCACCGCCGCTGGGAAAACAAAAGAATCAAAGCGATTAACTCCCCCCGATGGATCAAGCTCAACAGCAGCGATTTTGATTTTATAGCCAACCCTGAGCCTCAGGCCAACCAACGGGTTAACAAAGTCATTGTTAAATTTTGGCTTCATTACCAGACCCCTGGTTATGCCGATAAAACTCACAAGAAATTAACCCTGCGGTTTAAAAACAAACGCTGGCTGATCACCAATGAACAAAATTTACAGGTCAATAGGTGACATGAGTTATAATAGGGGCCGTATACCCATCAGCTGAATAAACGACGGTACTGTTAATGTCCTATGCCACTCCCAGCCAGTTTCATCAGACTGAGCTTGAAATTAAAAAAAGTCGCTTTATTGCCTGGGCTAACCAGGTGACAGACCGCCAACAAGCCATGGCTTTTTTACAACAAGCCAAAGATCGATACCCAGATGCCCGTCATCATTGCTGGGCTTATCAAATTGGTGATCCCGATTCGCCACGCACCGCAGCGATGTCAGACGACGGCGAGCCCTCTGGCACTGCTGGCAAGCCGATATATAATGTCCTGACTCACAAAGCGGTTGGTGATGTCATGGTGATCATCATTCGTTATTTTGGCGGTATTAAACTCGGAGCCGGGGGGCTGGTCAGAGCTTACAGCGGTGCCACCGAAAAAGTCATGAGCCAATTACCCACTCAAACCATGATAGCCGAGGTTGAGCAGACTTTTAGCGTCGACTTTGCCAAAGAGCAGCTGGTTCGCCACTGGTTAAGTCAACATCAGGGGCGAGTAGTTAACGTAAATTACCTGAAAAGAGTACAAATGACCATAGCCATTGCCGAGCAAAACAATGCTTTGCTTAAACCCCTTCTCGCGGGATTATAAAGCAGCACCATAAAGAGCCTAAGTAAACAATTTAAGTAAAAGGAGTCGAATTCATGTCCATCAGAACAGCCGCTTTTTTGTTATTTCTCTCATTTGTGTTGATTGTGCTGCTATTTGTCATGATGAGTCAGTCTGATGCCAGCTTTGTTGATAATATGGTTCCTGAACTGATTGGTTTTTGCCTTGAAGGGATTTTCTTTATCGGCTTGTTTTCGCTGTGGCAGCGCCGTAAAGAGACCGGCCAAAAACAACAATTGTCGCGTAGTCTACGGGGTTTTTTGGGAATATTTTTACAAGAAATGAACAGCGGCATCATTTGCCCCAGCTTCACCCCTATTGAAGACCCCAGCGAGCTTGATCATTCGTGTAGTGGTATTAAAAAATTGGCCTGCAATATCAATAACTGCGGCATGAATAACAGCGTCATCAAGTCACTGCACAAACTCAGCAACGATGAACTCAGTTCCCTCGAAAACCTGTTACCTGTCGCTGCACAGCTCAGTGCTGCCCATATGACCTGCTGGAACACCATTTTAGGTCATGTAAAAATACTGGCTAAAAGCAACGATAAAGAAGACGTTCACCTCACCCTTATTCAGCTGCTCGAAGCCATTGAGCATTTTGACCGTCAGGTAATTTAAGCTTAAAGTCGACGACCACACCACACGACTTTGCCCACGACCTGGCAGTGCTCATCTTCATTAGGCGTTATTACCGATGAAGGATATCTAGGGTTGTCGCTGATCACTTCTAACTTTCCACCCCTTTGTTGCTTGAGGCGTTTGGTTACCAATGCACCATCAGTTTGCAGCAGGTAAATATCTTCGTTTTGTACCTGTTGCTGCGATAAATCAACCAATATCATATCGCCATCATCCAACGTCGGTTGCATACTTTCACCGCTGACGGTAATAAAGGCAATATTGTCTGATGAAACCCGTAACTGAGACGACAGCCAGCTTTTATTAAAACCAAAGCTTTCGGTAACGGTTTCACTTTCGACCAACGAACCATAACCCGCACTGGCCTGAACATCAAACATCGGGGCAAACACCAGGTCCCGAGTCGGCATTTCGCCAGTGGGCTGCTCACTTTGGCTGGCCTGACCGGTTAATAACCAGTTAAGATCAACCTTAAACTCGTCATATAGCTCTTGCACATAACTCATCGACGGACGGCTCATGCCCCGGCAAATTTTGTAGATATGGGAGACGGATTTACCCGTTAACTCAGCAAAATGTTTTTTATTACCCTGGGCCAATTGATCGACCACCAGCGCAAAACGGCTGGCAAAAGAATTACTCATTACTTTAATCTCGACTAGTGGTTATATATCTAGTATCACTCAAAAATGGACAAGTGTAAAGTACTGGATAAATATTCTTTTAATATTCTTTAGGCACATTATTACCTGCCAGTAGCGGGATGATTAGTTGAACCGTATTTTCTTGTCCATAATTAGTTATCATCCGAAGTATCGGTGGTTCGACATTTCGACGGGCACTAATTCGCTTTATGTTTTTGCTATAAACTAATTCCCTGCAATACTTAAACTATTGATAAACTCCTTGTGTAAACCATGCAAACTATAAAGCGGCAGCGCGGTTGTGCAGTTGTGCTTTTACTGGCCTTTTTTGTTGCCCTTTTTTCGGCTCACAGGCCGGTATCCGCTCAAGTCAGTAAAAATCAACAACCCATCCATATCATCAATAATGACGGGATCAACCAAAAAGTACTTGCCACTATCACCGGTTTAATCTTTGGGTCGATGGGTTATCAGGTGCAATACTCATTTTCAACCACCAATGAACAATTGGACGTAAATTCGGTATTTCATTATGACTGTGGCAACCCCAAGAATAGCGGGTTAAAAAAAGCCGCCAGGGCACAAATGCCAACGCTGTGGCCTTGTGCTTTTCAAACCTTACAACAAATAAGCTTTGACAATAAAGCCATTGCCCCGCTAACCGCTAAAGTCGATGACGAAAAGCTCAGTTACCAACAGGCAGCCAGTGGCTTAATAATAACCGCTCTGTTTGGCAGCAATGGATCCCTTCTCACTGCCAATAACAAACCAGGAAAATAATGCAAACTGCCGGCTTTTTACAAAAAGATTCAATCGCCACTCAGTTGATCAAAATTGTCTTTGCCCTGTACTGTATTGTTACTGTGCTGGTCACTACCACCCAGATCATTTTGGAATATCAACATACTAAAACTCAAATACAAAATGAGTTAACCACTACTGAAGCGATCTTTGAACCTATTTTGAGAAATGGTCTGTGGCATATGGATTCACAGCAAATACAAAGTGCCATCAACGGCATGATAGCGACCCCGATTATTACCGGCGTAAAAATCGAACAAAACGGCAACTTGTACAAAGCCGTCGGGATCATTAAAGACCGGGCCGGTATCATCAAACAGTTTGATGATACCGGCCAATTACAACAAAGTGCCATGAATGAGAAAAGTGAAATCTTTTCTTTCGCTTTTACCATTAATTACACTTTCAGACAGCAACCCACCAAGATTGGCGTAGCCACGGTGTATTCTGATTCATCAACCATTATCAGCCGGGTTAAAATGGGTCTGGTATTGCTGGTCATCAACTCGGTGATTAAAACAATCGCCTTATGGGTGCTGTTTTTTTGGGTCGGTAAACGAATTTTACTCAAGCCACTGGTAAAACTGATTAATGCCATCGAAAATATCGACTTTAACAACCTAGGTACATTTGAGGTTAATCTGCACACCCAAGGAAAAAATGAACTGACGATCATCGAACATTCTTTTTCGACCATGCTCGACAATTTAGCACGGGCCAGAAACGAAATTGTTGGTTTTAATAATGCCCTCGAAGCGACTGTCACCACCCGCACCAGTGAACTCGCCGGAGCTAAAGAAGAGGCAGAGCGGGCCAATAGTGTCAAGTCGGTTTTTATGTCACGGATAAACCATGAACTACGCACCCCACTCAATGCGATTCTCGGCTGCACCCGAATACTCGAAGAAAAATTACATGGCAGTATTGACGAAAACGAACTCAAACTGATCCAACACAGTCACATGGCTGGTGAACATCTGTTAATGCTGGTAGAGGATATCATGGACGTGGTAGTGATGAATCGCACCGAATTAGCCATACCTTTAGGGAGTTGTCCGCTTAATGAAGTGTGTGTTAATAGCATAGCGATGATCCAGGATCAGGCCGATCAAAAAAATATTCAGGTGAGCTTTTCGCCAACGTCCCAACAGGTTTGGGCCAATGCTGGACGATTGCAGCAAGTATTAACCAACCTGCTAAGTAATGGGATCAAATACAACCATCATAATGGTAAAGTGTATGTTTTCACCAATAGCACCACCAGCCGCTACATCGAAATCATCGTTGAGGATACTGGTGTGGGCATTAGTGAAGAGAATTTAAACATCATTTTCGAACCACTGGTGCGGCTACATTATGCCGAAAGAAATGGCATTAACGGCAGTGGCATCGGTCTGGCTATCGTTAAAAGCCTGGTTGAGCAAATGCAAGGAACCATCAGGGTGATCAGCCAAACAGAAATTGGCAGTAAATTTATAATCACCCTACCTACCGGGGAGTCGTGATCTAGCGACGATTAAGCACGTAAGGTATTGCACCTGCGGCTCGGGCTGAGGCTCCCCTTTCACCGGCCAAAAAACGAATGCTGCTGATCACATCGTTGTAAGTGTTGCTGGGGGTTATTTTTATCCGTTCTACTTTTGGCTGACTGGCCCGTCTGGCATTTTTTTGCGCTTGCTCAGCTTTAAGCTCAGCCTTTAACTGCTCACCAGAGCCAACGTTATCCATACGAGCCAACAAGGCTTTGGCATTACGAATATGCCCTTTAGCTGCTTTGGTTAACCATATTTTGGCTTGTTCGAGATCTTGTTCAACATACATGCCGTGGTAATAAAAGTACCCCAGTTGATAATAAGCGGGGTCGAAATCCAGCGCGACGGCTTTTCTTAAATGCCTGACACCTCTATCAATATCAACCTCTACACCATTGCCCATAATATAAACGTGACTTAGCGACATATGCGCCAAAGCACTATCTTGTTTGGCATAGACCTTAAACAGATGAATTTCTTTGCTACAGTCGCCATCACAAAATCCTGTACTAGCCTGAGAATGACCACCAATTAGCAGCAAGGCCAGTGCGATCACAGGGAGAAAATCGTTGATTTTTTTCATTGAGTTGTATCCATAAATTAATTCTGCTTAAGAAATTATCACACTCAGCAAAACCAGACAAGCTGGGGTTTTCTTAGGGGGATCATATTGTATAATTGGCCTAAGGGTAGGTAGCAGTTGCGTTCCGCTACGATAAATGGCGTAGCAAGTCCATTGTTGATCAGCAACATTCGTGGCACAGAGGCTTCGCCGCTGCCACTCCCACTCCCACCCAACTTTCATTACAAAATGTAAGCAGATAAGTCATTCAATTAACAGTGCTTTAACGCCTAATTAACTACCTTAGCCAACTGCCCATCCAGATTAGCTACAAAATCACCCTGACGGTAAATCAGTTGACCTTT
>JBLHHD010000172.1:0-6547 GCA_047614605.1 Alteromonadaceae bacterium | reverse complement strand
TTTAACGCAGTTTACGGACATTTTAGACTCGTCCTTGGCAATGTCTAAAAATCGTTGACACTACCACAAAACCTTTTGTTACGAATTCACTTTTTGTTTATCATTAAACCAGAACATTCTCAATTTTTAGACATTCTGGTGAGTCTATTTTCTAACCATATGGCGCTCTAGTTACCCGTAATAGCAAATATTTTTATGGCACTGGAGTTAAACAAGCAGGGTGGGATTATACTTTCCCGATTTACAGTAGGATGTGGTAGAGCCGAAGGCGAAACCCATTAAAACCAGGCATGATGGGTTTCGCTATGCGCTCTACGCCATCCTGTGGACCTTTATTCGAAGGTATAATCCCCCCCTGGTTAAACAAGTTAATTCGTTTGTTTAATCCATTTGACGTCAGTACCATCGAGCACCTGCCAAGCGCCCTTCACAACCTTAAGCGGGGATCTCAATACCACTTTCACGCATTTTAGCTATTTTGTAACGCAAGGTCCGGGGACTGATCCCCAACGTTTCGGATACCACCTTACGGCTACCGCCACATGCATTTAATGTATCGAGGATCATTTTATGCTCCTGGGATTTTAGTTCGCTTTTAAAACAACTGTTCAATAACTCACCTTGCTGACTTTCAACATTCAATGCAGCCACAGACGCCAGACTGGTTTGTGGCTTGAGTGAGGTGTTTTCAAGTAAAATATCATCGCTGTCAATGATATCGCCACTTTTAACAATCAGTGCCCTTTGAATGACATTATCCAGTTCACGGACATTACCCGGCCAATTATAGCTCTGCAGTTTGGTACGAGCAGCAACGGTCAATTGTGGTATTGCACTGTCGGTATATTGGTAATGACGGTCAATTAAATGGGTCGCCAAAGGAATAATATCATTGGCACGGTCGGCTAATGAAGGCCAAGTTAATGGAAAAACGTTAAGACGATAGTATAAATCCTCTCTGAACTTACCCTCGCTAACCGCCATTTTAAGATCCCGGTTACTGGTGGCTATAACCCGTACATTAAGCTTGATGGTTTTGCGTCCACCCAGGCGTTCAACTTCTCGCTCCTGCAACACCCGTAATAATTTAACCTGTAAGCCCAATGCCATTTCGGTGATCTCATCAAGTAATATGGTGCCATTTTGCGCCTGTTCAAATTTACCCGGGCAAGCCTGAATAGCGCCAGTAAACGCCCCTTTTTCATAACCGAACAGTGTTGATTCAAGCATATTGTCAGGAATAGCCGCGCAATTTATAGCCACAAAAGGACCATCGGCAACCTTGGAATTATCGTGAATATATTTGGCCAGCACTTCTTTACCACTGCCGCTTGGTCCTAAAACCATTACATTGGCACCTGAGCGGGCCACCTTAACTGCTAATTTTATCAACTGCAAACTTTTAGCATCAGCGACCACCGGGTGATGAGACTCCACTTTATTGGCCGGTACATAACGACCCACCAAGTTAAGTAATACTTCCGGGGCAAAGGGTTTTGACAAATAATCTATCGCACCTTCACGCATAGCCTGAACTGCATCGTCGATGGTGGCAAAAGCCGTCATCATCAGCACCGGTAACGAAGGGTAATTGGCTTTGATTGAACGAAGTAGTTCAAGCCCGCTAATTTCGCCCATTTGCACATCAGAGATCACCATATCCACTTTATGTTGCTTAAGCAGCATAATGGCATGCTCAGCGTTTTGTGCTTCAACACAAACATAACCGCTGATTTCAAGGGTATCAATGAGTGCCTCACGTAAACCAGCATCATCTTCGACGACTAGTATTTTTGATTTTGACATGAGTTATTCCTCCAGCTCTAGTTGTGGCTGTTGATTATTGTTATTGGTGTTAGCCTTGATAATTGGTAAATGAATATTAAATCGTGCGCCCTGCTTCACTTCACCTGCTAATGTAAGTTTGCCATGGTGCGCATTGGCAATTGCCTGAACAACCGCCAACCCCAATCCAGTCCCTTGAGACTTGGTGGTAAAAAAGGGTTCGAAAATCTGTTGCCTAATACCTTCGTTCACGCCAGGACCATTGTCGGATACGCCAATGATCACCTGCTCAGGCGAAAGAGGATCACGCTCAACACTAATATCAATTTGTGCCCCCTCGGTAACCAATTCAAGGCTGTTAAGAATGAGGTTTTGAATGGCACTGGCTAACGCACTTTTGTTACCGCAAATGACAATATCCGGCTCGGGCAACTTGACATTAATATGCCCTTTAGCTAGGTTAACCATAGCCTCGGCTCCAGATTTAACCTCAGTTAACAATTGTTGCAACGACAGCTCTTCAACCACCTGATTACCGCTGCTTTTGGCAAACAACAACATATTACTGACCTGTTGTTCAAGGTCCTGTAAACGTGAATAGAGTTTATTACTGAATTTGTGACGGGCCTCAGGAGAAATTCGCTCATTGGCAATATTGGCGGCATATAACATCGCTGCCGATAATGGTGTTCTAACCTGATGCGCCAGTGAGGCCACCATTTTGCCCAATGCAGACAAGCGTTTCATATGAGATAAACGTTCTTGCAACAATCGAGTTTCAGTTAAATCAGCCATTAAAATCAACTGCCCCGGATGAGGTGCCAATGAGCTGATAGACAATTTAATCCGCCGACCATCTTTTAATGACACTTCATGACCATCGTCAACTCTGGGACTAAACGCTCGATTAATCACATCAATCCAGCGTTCACACTCTAATGGTTGACCGAGCATATCTACGGCAACCTGATTAGAGTCTGCCACGCAGCCGCTGCTATCAAGAATGATAACCCCAGCCGGTAAAGTTTCGACCAAGTGCCCCAATCGCCCGGCTTTTTCTCTAAGCTCAACCAACTCACCCGGATAGGCTTCTTGTTCGAGCTTGTCAGTTAACTGAGTAAAATGTCGGGTAGTGGTGGCTTTAGCCTCAATACCAGCATCGCCAAAAGCTATTGGGCACAGCGGTGACAGGCCTGCAAGTTTTGCGTGCCCCCCTAATTCGCCGATGCCGTTAAGCTGTTGATTGATCTCACTTTGAATCGCATGTGCTGCCGTCATTATGATAATCCTGTCTAGTGGTTTGCATAGGACTATCCAATATTCATGCCAATTTATTTATCTTTATATTTCAATGAGTTATGGTTGAGTTTGATGGGTGGCAGATTATTGACAAGGGTAAAGGAAGACGGGTAAATATTTTCACACAAGGTTAAACTTAATTGGTACATCCACTTTGCAATCGATGGCCATACCCATTAAAAAATTGATTAGTCCAAATCACGCCCAAGATTATATTTACGCATTTTCTCAACCAAGGTGGTTCGTCTGACGCCGAGCATTTCTGCGGCACGGGCGACAACATAATCGTGATATTCAAGGGATTGACTGATCAGGCTAATTTCAATCTCAGCCATGTAATCTTTGAGCTGAATCCCCTCTGGCGGTAGCAAACCCAGCATGGTGGTATTACTACCATTATCATGCTCTTGAGCCTCCTGTTCGTCATCGTCGTTATCGGCAAATAACGACAGCAAAGCCTCACGTTCAAGCAGCTCCTCCGGGTAGGCCGGAATAAACGGTTCAACATCAGTCATTTGATATTTCTTCGGCAGTTCAGTGATATCCACCACTTGCCCCGGATACATGATGATCATCCGCTCTACCAAATTAGCCAGTTCACGGACATTACCAGCCCAGCGGTTTTCTTTTAACGAATCCATCGCTCGATCGGTAAACTTGACACTTTGGCGGGTCTCATACTCCACCCGCTTAATTAACTCATTGAGTAATAAGGGCAAATCCTCAGGACGCTCGCGCAAGGCAGGTGTTTCAATCGGAAAAACATTTAAACGGTAGTACAAATCTTCACGAAAAGATCCTACTGCAATCATATCTTCGAGGTTACGGTGAGTCGCCGCAATGATCCTGACATCACATTTGATAGGTTTAGTGCCACCCACCCGTTCAAAACTGCGCTCTTGTAATACCCGTAGCAATTTAACCTGCATCAGCAAGGGCATATCACCAATCTCATCAAGAAACAGGGTGCCGCCCTGAGCCAATTCAAAACGTCCTTTACGCGAAGAAATAGCACCAGTAAAGGCACCTTTTTCATGACCGAATAACTCACTTTCTAGCAGTTCGCCGGGAATAGCACCACAATTAAGAGGCACAAAAGGCGAGTTTTGTCTGGGAGATAATAAATGAATGTTGCTGGCGATCACTTCTTTACCCGTACCCGACTCACCCTGGATCAACACGGTAGCCGCAGAGTTTGCTACCTGTTCAATCAAAAAACGCACTTGATTCATCGCGTTTGAATGACCAACAAACCCCTGAAACTGATGTTGTCTGGAGCCTGCTTTTCTACCGGGGATCAAACGCCGATATTCTTGGCAGTCGCTGATTTGTACGGTGAGTTCACCATAATGCAAAGGGTAGCTTATCAGCGCAATAGCATTGGGAATTTCAATCAGGGCTTTTAAAGTATCACCAATTAGCAATACAGGTAAAAATGGCACAGACTTGATCACCTGCTCATAATTGCCATCGGGTAACGATCCAATCACCAATCCCATCACCTGGTCATCAGGCAAAGCCGCCAACTGAGCGTCAAGGTTGGCAGAGTCAATGATCTCACACGCCTGATTGATAAAATTAAGCACGGTTTTTAACGCGACACGACGGGTGGGATTATCATCAACGACAATGATTTTTTCTGCTTTAGCCATACATTATTACCTGAGCTGCATTATAGTTATTATCTTTATGGCCCCTAATGATAAAGGATCAATACAGATAGGCAAGGCTAAGTAACAAAAAACTGACTCTTTACGTCAATTTATTGCCAAGTGGGGAATAAAAAAACCGACCCGTGTAAACACGGGTCGGTTTTTTATCGTTTGTTGCGCTTTTTACTCACAGGCTTTACTAAGACAACCATTAAGACAATAAGTTGACTGCCTGAGAACGGTTCAAATTAGCCTGACTTTGCATCGAAATCTGGCTTTGCTGCAAAATATCGCTTTTCACTCGTTGTGAAGCCAATTTGGCAAAATCAGCATCTTCAATCCGACTACGTGCAGCAGCGATATTTTCGGCTTGATTATCAAGGTTACGAATACCGGCATCCAGTCGGTTTTGACTGGCTCCCAACTCACCACGATTAGTGCCAACATATTCGGTGACCGAATCTAATACACCAAGTGCGCTTTGGGCACCTGCCGCAGTTGTTACATCAATGGCATTGAGGCCGAGCCCGTTAAGGTCTGTTGCTACATCGTGAGTGTCAACATCAATACTTGATTGGCCACCTAATGTAATACCTACGCTGCCGTTACTGCTAAGTAAATCGACACCAGCAAAACTGGCGTTATCGGCCACTTCATTAATGTGTTCAGTTAATGAGGTGATTTCTGTTTGGATTGCTTGACGGTCACCACTGGATAAGATGCCATTTCCCGCTTGAACAGTTAATTCTCTGATCCGTTCGGAGCTTTGGCCGATTTCTGAGTAAGCTGCATCCGCCGTTTGCGCCAGTGAAATGCCATCATAAGCATTTTGTGACCCTTGCTGATAGCCATCTAGCTCAGCGCTTAAACGATTAATAATGGCCAATCCGGCGGCATCATCTGCGGCTGAATTGACTCTTTTAGCACTGGCTAATTTTTCCAGTATATTTTCTGCTTTATCGTTTGGTTTGATTAAATTTGGCTGGAAACCGGCTACTTTCATAATAAAATCCTCTATACCAGACGCATCAAGTACACCTGACGCACCCGTTTAATTACCCTTTCGTAAGTGTAACATAAATTGGCTAAAGAACGAGCGCTAACTGCCGATAAGAGCATATCCATTATCAGCGTTGGATGATGCTTGATTTAAACAGGCTAACACTTTGTTTATACTCGACATATGCTATTATGAACGGATGTATAACAGAACCCCGGCACAGTAATGCAAGCGCTGATCCGACCTCAACCAATAGGCTTTGATTATGTTCAATGGTAAAAATATCTTGATCACCGGTGGTACCGGTTCATTTGGTAAAAAATATACCCAAACCCTATTGCAACATTATAAACCCAATAAAATCATCATTTATTCCCGCGACGAACTCAAGCAATTCGAAATGCAGCAAGATTATAACGCCAACTGTATGCGTTATTTTATCGGTGATGTCAGAGATGCCAGCCGCCTGAGCCGAGCCATGCGAGGGGTCGATTATGTCATCCACGCCGCCGCATTAAAGCAGGTCCCAGCGGCAGAATACAACCCGATGGAATGTATTAAAACCAATATCCATGGGGCGCAAAATGTCATTGATGCCGCCTTAGAAAACGATGTTCACAAAGTCATTGCCCTATCTACCGATAAAGCAGCTAACCCCATTAATCTCTACGGTGCCACCAAACTCGCATCTGACAAATTATTTGTTGCCGCCAACAATATCTCTGGTGGTCACAAAACTACCTTTTCTGCCGTACGTTACGGCAATGTAGTCTGCTCCCGGGGATCGGTAGTGCCCTTTTTTCAAAAAATG
>JBLHHD010000171.1:0-6576 GCA_047614605.1 Alteromonadaceae bacterium | reverse complement strand
TTTCTTTAAATGACTCTTTTGCTACAACCTATCTTTACTACCTAACATTAAAAAGTGGCTCCCCAGGTAAGATTCGAACTTACGACCTGCGGATTAACAGTCCGTCGCTCTAACCAACTGAGCTACTGGGGAATCGATGTTGTTTTGTGTTGCGTCGAGCACTTTTTGACGGAGCAGAATATTAATGTTTGAACCCTCTTCTGTCAACACTATTTAACGGATTTATTTTAAATTAACGTTGTTCGTTTAATGTTTATCCGTTTTGTGCTCAAAAAGACATAAAAGCGCGCAAAGGCTGTAAAATAGCGAGAAATTAGCTTAAATGCGGCAAATAAAGAGATTAGCAGTGAAAAAGCAACCCCGTCCCGGCTTAACGGAGCCCTTGACAGCCACAAAGGGTTAGAATTGGCGTTAAAATAAAAATTAAAAAGAGCTTGAAATCTTCAATCACCGACACTTCCTTAACGGTTGTTTTTCATCCACATTTAAGCACCGCCTTATAGAATCACCGCTGGCGAAGGTTATCCACTATTTCTGTGGATAAGTCTGTGTATGAAAGTTTGATGAATGGTTGCAGGCCAGTAAAATGGTTGTCAATAGAATCTGAAGGATTATCGTTAAGTTTTTTTAACTTGTTATAAAACAAGGGATTGATAGGTTAATTAACAACAGCCATACATTTTAGTACAAAAAACACTCAATAAATATTTGCCACTATTGTGCTGTGCACAGCTTTTCTTGCTAGCATAACCATGATAAAAGTAAAGCGCTGTTTTTGACAATTCAGTTAATTTTTTTAAGGCAATTATCAGTTAACCCCAAAGCCCTTATGCTTCTGCACAAAGCGAGTCTTAAACTATCAATCTGTTAAAAACAAGCTGTTTTGCTAGTTTTATTGCTTAAACCCTCTAAATATAAAGTTTACTGTTTAGTTTGTAGTTTAACAGGGCTGTTATTATATTTAGTACTGTGGTTTTGTCAAGCACTGTTCACGCTAAAGGTTACACGTTTGGATCAGCAAAATGGACTGTATTTGGCTGATCCAACCCCGCTTTCTTTGTTATTGAAGAACAGAGCAAGTGATATTGTTATTTTGAGGGGCTTAGACAATGCAATTTTAGTTAATAACGATTACACTGCATCCATTGTTTTTATGCTGTTAATTTAAGTAGATCCCTATACTGATGCCTTCTGTTAAAAAGCCTGTCGACTTACTCAATGATCCTATTGGACCGACCCTTAAACGAATGACTTTGCCAATGGTTTTTGGTTTGCTCAGCTTGATCACTTTTAACCTGGTTGATACATTGTTCGTCAGCTTCCTGGGGACTGAATCGCTGGCGGCGATCAGTTTTACTTTCCCGGTGACTTTTACGGTGATCAGTCTGGCCATCGGTTTGGGGATTGGTACATCGGCGGTGATCGCTAAGGTTATGGGCAGCGGAGACCGGGAAGAGGCCAAACAAGATGGCACGGGTGCTTTGATGTTGTCCTTTATTTTGGTTGCTTTACTGTCGGCGGTTGGTTATTTTTCGATTGATTTTTTGTTTACCCTGCTAGGCGCAGAAGCCCGTCTGTTGCCGTTAATTCATGAGTATATGGATGTGTGGTTTATTGGTAGTGTATTTTTGGTTTGTCCTATGGTTGGCAACAGCATCATGCGAGCTTTTGGTGATACTAAAACGCCTGGTCTGGTCATGGGGATTGGGGCGGCGGTGAATGCGGTGCTTGATCCAATTTTGATTTTTGGTCTGGGACCGGTGCCAGCGATGGGCATTCAGGGGGCTGCATTGGCGACACTGATAGCCTGGGCTGCTGGGTTTTTTATGGTGGTTCATATTCTGGCCAACAAAAAGAAAATAATAATTCCAAAAATTGGTACTTTGAGCCAATTTATTGTCACTTCACGAAAAATTCTTAAAATTGGACTGCCCGCTGCCGGAGCCAATATGTTAACCCCCATTGCGGCGGCTATTATGACGGCTGTTGTGGCCAGTTATGGTAATAGTGCGGTGGCTGCTTTTGGTGTAGGGAGCCGGATTGAATCTATCGCCAGTTTGATGGTGTTAGCTTTGTCGATGACATTACCGCCGTTTATCAGCCAAAATATGGGGGCGGGTAAAATGGACCGGGTCATTGGTGCTTATAGCACGACTTTAAAATTTGTCATGATCTGGCAGTTAGTGGTTTATCTGGCATTGGTGGCCTTATCTGGGCTTGTCGCCAACAGCTTTTCTGATGATCTGGAAGTCATCAGAGTCATCCAACTGTTCATTTATATGTTGCCACTGGGTTATGGCGTGCAAGGAGTGATTATTTTAACTAACTCATCACTAAATGCTTTGCACTTACCGATGAGCGCACTGGTATTAAGTGTCATCCGTTTATTTGTTTTTTATGTGCCATTTGCATATGCCGGCAGTTTGGCTGGTGGGCTTAATGGCTTCTTTATTGGGGCTTTATTGGGCAACCTGTGTACTGCGATGGTGTCTTATCACTGGTTTGGCAAGTTGTTTGTAGAAGTATCAACAAAGATGGAGGTCAGTGATGGAGCGTAAATTTCAGTTACACTCTCCTTTTGAGCCTTGCGGTGATCAGCCTACAGCAATCAAGCAGCTGCTCGAAGGGTTGTCCGATGGGCTGGCGACTCAAACCTTGCTCGGGGCTACGGGGACCGGTAAAACCTTTACCATGGCCAATGTGATCAATACCGCCAATCGTCCGGCATTGATTATGGCTCATAATAAAACCCTCGCGGCTCAGTTGTATGGTGAAATGAAAGAATTCTTTCCCAATAACGCCGTTGAATATTTTGTTTCTTATTACGATTATTACCAGCCCGAGGCTTATGTCGCCTCAACAGATACCTTCATCGAAAAAGATGCATCGATAAATGAACATATCGAGCAGATGCGCTTATCGGCGACCAAAGCGCTGATGGAAAGAAAAGACGTGATTATTGTCGCATCGGTATCGGCTATTTATGGTTTGGGTGATCCTGAGTCTTATATGAAAATGTTATTGCACTTGCGTGTGGGTGACATCATGGATCAGCGGGTGATTTTGCGCCGCTTGTCTGAATTGCAGTATAAACGTAATGATATTGATTTTAAGCGTGGCTCTTTTCGTGTCAGGGGGGATGTGATTGATATTTTCCCGGCAGACTCTGATCGTGATGCGGTTAGGGTGGAGTTGTTTGATGAAGAGATTGAACGGCTGAGCTGGTTTGATCCACTGACTGGTGCCATCGAAAAAACCATTACGCGGGTCACTATCTTCCCTAAAACTCACTACGTTACCCCTCGGGAGAAAATTCTCGCTGCCGCTGAAGATGTCAAAGTAGAATTGGCTGAGCGTAAAAAATACCTGCTTGAATGCAACAAACTGGTTGAAGAGCAACGCATATCTCAACGCACCCAGTTTGACCTGGAGATGATGGTTGAACTGGGGTATTGCTCAGGCATTGAAAATTACTCTCGTTACTTATCAGACCGGGCACCCGGTGAGCCACCGCCGACGTTACTTGATTACTTTCCCAAAAATGGCTTGCTGATCATTGATGAATCTCACGTTACCGTGTCGCAAATTGGTGCGATGTATAAAGGCGACCGTTCACGTAAAGAAAACCTGGTGGAGTATGGTTTTCGCTTGCCCTCGGCAATGGATAACCGACCGTTAAAATTTGATGAGTTCGAAGCTATTTCACCACAAACTATTTACGTATCGGCCACTCCGGGTAAATACGAATTGGAAAAGTGTGGTGATGATGTAGCCCAGCAAATTATAAGGCCCACCGGGTTGCTCGATCCTGAAATTGAAATACGTCCGGTTGGTACTCAGGTAGATGACTTACTCTCCGAAATATTTATTCGCGCCGAGTTAAAGGAGCGGGTACTGGTAACGACACTGACCAAACGAATGTCTGAGGATTTGACGGATTACCTTAGTGATCACGGTGTTAGAGTGCGTTATTTACATTCTGATATAGATACAGTAGAGCGTATTGAGATTATTCGTGACTTACGTATCGGTAAATTTGATGTGCTGGTGGGCATTAACTTACTCAGAGAAGGACTCGATATCCCGGAAGTCTCCCTGGTGGCGATCCTTGATGCCGATAAAGAGGGCTTTTTGCGTTCGGAGCGCTCATTAATTCAGACCATGGGACGAGCGGCCCGTAATCTAAATGGCCGGGCTATTTTGTATGCAGACCGCATCACCGGATCAATGCAAAGAGCGATGGATGAAACCGATCGTCGCCGGGACATTCAACGGGCTCATAATGAAAAACATGGCATCATACCCAAAGGTTTGGTTAAACGCATCACCGATGTGATGGATGTAGGTGGTGACAGTGTGACTTCTGCCGGGCGTAAAACCGCTGAAAAACTGGCGCTGTATAAAGTCAAATCACCCAAAGAATTGGCTGAACAAATCAAAACTGTTGAAACTCAGATGCTGGCCTATGCCCGTAACCTTGAGTTTGAAGAGGCGGCTAATTGCCGTGATCAAGTGCATCAGCTGCAAGCCCAGCTGGACAGGATATAATTCAATGCCAGATATCAGCTCTATTATCAATGAGTTGACTCGTCGTGAGTATGACAGTTGCGAAATGCAGCGGATTTTTCATGGCCGGGGGCATACGTATCCCGGACTCGACTTTATTGTTGTCGACTGGTATCCACCGGCTTTGTTTGTGTGTCTTTTTCGCCAGGTTGAGCCCGACTGGCTAGAGACTCTGGTTGAACAGCTCTGGCTTAAACGCTCAAGCAAAGTTAGCGCTATAGTGGTGCAAAAGCGCCAGGGTGCTGATACGGTTTGCCAGCTTGTTAAAGGTGAATTTGAGCAACCACATGTGATCAGTGAGTTGGGCTGTAAATTTAATGTGCAGCTACTGCAAAGTCAAAATAGCGGTATTTTTGCCGATATGATCAATGGCCGAGCGTGGGTAAAGGCTAACAGTAAAGGTAAAAATGTCCTCAACCTGTTTGCTTATACCTGTGGTTTTTCGCTGGCGGCATTACAAGGGGGTGCCCGGGCGGTTGTTAATGTCGATATGAACAAGTCGGTTATGGCTACCGGGCGTAAAAATCATCAGCTTAATGATCTGGATGTCAGTCAGGTTAAGTTTTTCACCCACAATATCTTTCATTCTTGGGGTAAAATCAAACGCTATGGTGAGTATGATCTGATCATTATTGATCCGCCGAGCTTTCAAAAAGGCAGCTTTGTATTAACCAAAGATTACCAGAAACTGATCAAAAGGTTACCGACCCTGGCAGCACAGCAAGCCGATGTCTTGTTATGCCTTAATTCACCTGAAGTGGACAGTGGTTTTATCCTTGATTTGGTGGCTGAACATTGCCCCACATTGCAGTTTATCAAACGGCTCGAAAACCACCCAAGATTTCCTGAAATCGATATTAAAAAGAGCCTGAAAGTCTTACAGATGAAATTTTAACCATACTATGTCGCTTACTCGGCGGCCACGCGCAAAATTCACGTTTCAAATATAACCCCTAAAAAGTGCCGACCTCTTGTTGGCTAAGCACTTTAGCTAAGACAGTCTCTATTTGGGAGACGTTGTTTGTTATTTTTAGCCCCCCAAATATCCGTTTCAATTTGTTTTAATTAATTTACAGGTTAGTTTGAAAAACAAACAACCCTTTGTAAATCAATAACTTGAATAAAATGGTTAAAGCCTGCCTTTACGGGTCGATAGGCTTAGAGGACAAGGTTAAAAAAACAGCTAAATAAAGCTAAATTAATTGCTTGATTTGCTGGCAAAATATGGGTTATGAACTAAATTTTATATCAGTACTTACACGTCTATTATTTGCAGGTTATTTATTAGCGAATGGTACATTGCGAATGTTGTCCCAGCTTCGCTTTTGTTTTATCGGTGCAAATTGTTTAATTCAGGGGGACTGGTGTTAAACAAAGGTAAAATTTAAGTTGGGTCGCGATTGAGCGGTTTTAAAGACGATTTATCAGAAAAAACACTAATGATTACTTTTTGACAGCTGCTACTTGGATTTTTGAGCTGTAGCATTCATCAATGCGCGATACCCTGTTGAGGGTATCTTAGCGTGAGAAGTAACCCGCAGATTTTCCGCGATAAATAGTTTTTCACTCCACCCTCAGTCAAGGGTAACTAATCATTAGCGATGTAAAGTCAATTGCTTAAGCAAAAGAACACCGCCTCTGCGATGAATATCGGGAAGTTGGCGGGTTTCTTTGTTGGCGATTGCATAGCCGGGTCTTAGCGATATACACAGAGGAGTTGGAAAAGTGGCTGACAATAAAGGAACCAAAAAACAGAAAATCAAGGTTAAATCCAAGATCGAGAAATTAGAAGATAGGATTGCCCCAGGAGGGATCGCCGGTGTCGTAGGCGACTTGGGTATTGAGGGTTCATTAGATGATGCGCCACCGCCTCCACCGGATGATGTACCACCACCGCCACCACCAGAGGGCGACGAACCACCACCGCCTCCAGGGGGCGATGAACCACCTGCGGGTGACGAACCACCACCGCCTCAACCAGAGGGCGATGAACCCCCTCCACCGGGTGAC
>JBLHHD010000170.1:0-6581 GCA_047614605.1 Alteromonadaceae bacterium | reverse complement strand
TACCGGACTGGCTCTGGGCGGCAACAAAACCCGTAAACTGGAGTTTTTGCTCGGTGATGCCTTGTCCCGTGGTCCCGATTGCATCATTACTGCCGGTGCAGCCCAGTCCAATCATTGCCGCCAAACGGCGGCGGCAGCGGCGAGCCTAGGGCTTGAGTGTCACCTGGTGCTGGGCGGTGAGCAGCCTGACGATATCAACGGCAACTTGTTGCTCAATCAGCTCTTTGGTGCTCATATTCACTGGGCAGGTGAGCAGCGCAAAGGCGAAGCTATCCCCCGCCTTGCCCAACAGTTCGAACAGGCTGGCAAAAAGCCTTATCTGGTGCCCTATGGCGGCTCAAACGAGATTGGCGCTTTGGCATTTATTGAAGCGTTAAAAGAGCTGCAAAGCCAACGCACCAGTGGCGTGCCTCCCTTTAGTCATATTATATTTGCTTCCAGCTCTGGTGGTACTCAGGCCGGATTAATGGTGGGTCAAAAGATCTTAAGAATACCCGGTCAGGTTGTCGGGATCAATATTGACAAAGCTGAAACAGATGCGATCCCCTTTGCTCAACACACTCTGGCACTGGCCAACAACACGGCCAAATTGGTGGGTTGTAAACACCAGTTCACTCAGCAAGAGGTGATCCTCAACGACGATTATATTGGCGCAGGTTATGGTGTAATTGGCGAGTTAGAACAGGAGGCGATAAAGTTAACAGCCCAAACTGAAGGTATTTTGCTTGATCCGGTTTATACCGGCAAAGCCATGGGCGGTTTAATTGACATGATACGCCAGGGCAAGATCACCGCTGCTGATAATGTGCTATTTTGGCATACGGGTGGTGCCCCTGCCCTGTTTGCTTATGCCAATAAACTCAGTTAGTTATTGTGATTGGTATTATACCCAAGTGACTTCAAAATACGAGTTTCAGCGCCTCTGAGGTGTTTCAATTAAAGGCTCACTGATGTAGGAATGGCCGTCCCTTTCAAACTAGTGGAACGCAGAAATGGAATCGCTCAGAGACGCCCAAGGGTGGGTTTAAAAACGCTTTATGCTGCGTTAAATGGCCTTGATATAGAATGACTAAACCTGCATCCATTTGCCTTGCCTAAAGCGTTTTTAACGCCCACTGAATCCTGCATTTTGAAGTCACTTGGGTATATATGGGCGGTTACGGTGGCTTGGTTTTGTCATTAAGGTGTTATAGGGGCTTTGCAGACACGGGTGCGTCTGCAGATCTGGTTTACTTTGGAAATTAAAGCTTAATCCTCAAAGAAAGTCCCCCAACCATCATATTCAACTTTGCAGCGTTTGGCTAATTCGAGCATCTTGGTGATATCGCCCATAATGCTTTCTTCTTCGAGTGGGCTTTCGATGATGATGTCAAATGCCAGTACTTTTATTCCGTCTTCGGTTTCAAATTCTTCGGCGTCGGTGACGTCAAAACCCAGTTTAAACGCAGCCACTGCAGCGGCTTCGAGTACGTCAAAATCTTCACTGGCAAAATGATGTTCAATGGTATGCATCGCCTCTTCATTACTGCCATCTTCAAGTAAAGCGTCAATTACTTCTTCGGTAAAGGCTTGCCATTCGTTCATTACTTTAAATCTCCGCTAAGGTGTGGTTATTCTCAATCTTTTATAAGTTTACGCTTTGCCTGCTAATTGCTGGTCAAGGTCGTGTATTTTATTTTTCATTAACTGGTGAACATCACCAGCCATCATCCTGACTTTATCTTTGTCGGCTTTGGTTACTTCAATGGGGTCCATAATTTCGATGATGATTTTGCCGTTGTTCCAGCGATTAAGTTTAACCTGCTGGTGAGTCGTACTCATGCACAAAGGGACAATTGGCACCTCAGCCTGAACAGCGGTATGAAAAGCGCCAGATTTAAACGGTAACAATCCTTGCCCATAGCTGCGGGTCCCCTCAGCAAACATCCACACCGAAATGCCCCGTTCTTTGATTTTTTTAACCGTTTGCGCGATGGTGTTAAACGCTTTGCCTTTGTTTTTACGATCAATCAAAATATTGCCCGAAAACCAATAGAGCTGACCAAAGAAGGGGATCCACCTAAGACTTTTTTTACCCACAGTAACGGTATAAGGCTGTACGCCACTGGCAATTAAAAACAGGTCAAGGGAGTTTTGATGATTGGCAACATAAACACATGAGTGTAAAGATTTAACTGATTCAGGGACTCTAACTTCAACATCAACCCCAAGCATACGGGCGACCTTACCCATACCCATCGAGACATAATGAACGTTATTTGGATGAAATGGGCGAACAATGCAATAAAGGCAGCCAAAGACACACAAAAACACAAAATAAAAACAGATCACAACAATACGAACAATGGCAATCACAGCATAACCCCAAGGCCAACACAACTATCAGCCAACACTCACATAGCAATACCCATCTTATCCAATCAATAGGCGCGATAAAGATAATATAAGTGACAAATTAAGTGCACAAAATAATTGTCAGCATAAATTTCGCGCTAGTATAACCTGTTTGGCACATTTACCCAACTGACAACGGAGATTTAAATAACAGCCCATTGAGGGCTATTGCAGAGCAACAAAGCATGTTAAAATCGCGCCGTTATTAATATTTTTTAAAGGTCTTTTCCATTGCAAAGCGTTGAACTATTAGATTTCGTTGTTGAAAAAATTGACGATATGAAAGGCCGTGATGTGGTCAAACTGGATGTTCAGAATAAATCCACCATTACGGACTACATGGTTGTCTGCTCAGGTAATTCAAAAAAACATGTTCAGTCTATCGGTGAAAACATCGCCCTCGAAGCCAAAAACAACGGCATACCACCGATTGGTGTCGAAGGAAAAACCAGCGGTGAATGGGTTTTGGTCGACCTTGGTAGCGTCATTGTCCATGTTATGCAAGAAAGTACCCGTGATTTTTATGAGTTAGAAAAACTCTGGGGAGAATAACCCATGAAGATCCAGTTAGTCGCGGTAGGCACCAAAATGCCAGACTGGATCCAAACCGGTTATCAGCAATACGAACGTCGCTTTCCCAAAGACTTTGCCTTGGAACTTACTGAGATCCCGGCAGGGAAACGGGGAAAAAATAGCGATATTAAGCGTATTTTGCAACTTGAAGGTGAAAAAACTCTCGCGGCTATCCCCAAAGGTAACCGCATTGTCACCCTCGAAGTCACAGGCAAACCCTGGACTACAGAGCAATTAGCCAAAAATCTACTAAGCTGGCAAATGGATGGCCGCAATGTCAGCTTGCTAATTGGCGGACCCGAAGGACTGGCCCCTGACTGTATTGCAGCCAGCGAGCAAAAATGGTCGCTGTCAGCCCTGACATTACCTCACCCACTAGTGAGGGTAGTAGTCGCAGAAAGCCTATACCGGGGATGGAGCATCAATAATAACCACCCCTATCACCGCGAATAACCCCGGACTAAACAGGCAAAGCGATGTCCTACACCCGAATTACTATCCGTGATCATACCTCTGAGTCCAACCTGTTTCTCAGACGTGCATTTTTTGCGTTTTTATTTGTTATCACTTTAATGGGTATATTGCTGGCTAACCTGTACCATCTTCAGGTTGAACGCCATGAATCCTATAAAACCCGCTCCAATGATAATCGTATCAGTGTTCGCCCTATCGTTCCTAACCGGGGCCTTATTTTTGATCGCAATGGTAAGTTACTGGCCGATAACCGCCCCACCTACTCGCTCGAAATAGTCCCCGAACAAGCGGGAAAAATCACTGAACTGTTAAAAAAACTGCCCGGGGTCATCACCCTCAGTGATGAACAACAAAAAGACTTTATTAACAACGTCAAACGCCAACGCCGCTTTAAATCACTGACGGTAAAAAACAACCTCACTGAGGATGAAGTTGCGCAATTTTCGGTGCATCAACACAAATTTCCCGGACTGAGTATCGAAGCCCGTTTAACCCGCTTCTATCCCTATGGTAAGGCCCTCACCCATGCCCTTGGCTATGTGGGTAAAATCAGTAAAAAAGAACTGCGCAATATTGATAGCGAAGGCCATAGTGCCAACTATGCCGGTAGTTATGATATTGGCAAGCAAGGTCTCGAACGCTTTTATGAAACTCAGTTACACGGTGACGTGGGTTACCGAGAGGTAGAAATCAACAGCCGAGGGCGGATTTTACGCACCCTTAAAATTAACCCCCCCACCCCAGGTAACAACCTGACCCTGACACTGGACATTGATTTGCAAAAAACGGCTCAGGCGGCATTAGTAGGCGTCAGAGGAGCCGTTGTCGCAATAGATGCCCGTGATGGCGGCATTTTAGCGTTATACAGCAACCCCAGTTATGACCCAAACCTGTTTGTTCACGGGATCAGCACCAAGGATTATACGCCGCTTATCAACTCACCTGACCGGCCACTGATAAACCGGGCGACCCAGGGGCGTTACCCACCGGCATCTACCGTCAAACCTTATATGGCGCTACTCGGACTCGAATCTGGTTTAGTTAATGAATTCACCACCATCAGAGATCCCGGCTTTTTCCGTATCCCTAATGTTAAACGCAAATACCGTGACTGGGCACCCAACGGTCACGGCCAGGTCGATGTTTACAAATCGATTGAGCAATCGTGTGATATTTATTTTTATGACTTGTCGTATCGGCTGGGCATCGATCAAATCACCAATTTTATGGCTCGTTTTGGTTTTGGTGAAAAAACAGGCATCGATATTTTTGAAGAAACCAATGCAATTCTACCTTCAAGAGGCTGGAAAAGAGCGTTATACAATCAACCCTGGTATGCCGGTGATACCATCTCGGTGGGCATTGGTCAGGGTTACTGGACGGCCACCCCACTACAGCTAGCCTTTGCGACAACGACATTGGCTAACAAAGGCATTATTAAAACCCCTCACTTTGTCAAACATCAATTAGCCAGGCAGCAATCTAAAAATATAGTGGTCGTCACCGAAGATGAGGATCATCCCCCTATCACCCTCAAGACGCCACAAAACTGGGATATTATTCTCGAAGGTATGCGCCGCACAGTTCACGGTAGTCGGGGCACTGCACGGCATATATTTAAAGGGGCCAAGTACCAGTCTGGTGGTAAAACAGGTACTGCTCAACGTATTAATACTCCCCCAAATGTTAAATATGATGCTAAAAAAATAGCTAAAAGAAATCTGCCCAATGCCATGTATATTGGCTTTGCACCATTTGAAAATCCCCAGATTGTGATTGCTGTAGCCATCGAAAATGGCGAGCACGGTTCATCAACAGCAGCACCAGTGGCGCGAAAAATAATGGATCAGTTTTTTATTAATCAAAGCAAACAAACCGCACAAATGGCCACTTTAGTAGCAAACGATACGCCCAACCCAAAGCCAACTGTCATACCAAACACCAAAAAGGTAGCCGTCAATGCCAGACAATAACACCAAGCAGTCAATATGGTTTCGTTTGCATATCGACCTGCCTCTGCTGATAGGGTTAACAGCACTGATGTTGCTCGGTTTGGCCGTGTTATACAGCGCCAGTGGCGAAAATGATCAGCAAGTGGTCCGTCAGTTAGTTCGCTTGGGTGTCGCTTGCGTCGGCATGTTCATTTTTGCGCAAATTCCACCGATGGTTTATCGTCGCTGGACCGTGGTGGTGTTTGTTGTTGGGATTTTATTGTTAATCGCAGTATTGGTGGCAGGGCATACCGGCAAAGGCGCACAGCGCTGGCTCGACCTGGGGGTAATTAAGTTTCAGCCTTCGGAGTTAATGAAACTGGCCGTGCCAATGATGATGTCGTGGTACCTGAGTCAATATCACATTCCCTCAAAATTCAAACATATCGTTATTGGTTTTATTTTGGTGGCCATTCCCACCATATTAATTGCCAGACAGCCGGACCTGGGCACCTCCATCTTAATTGCTTCATCAGGTTTTTTTGCCTTGTTTCTCAGCGGTATCAGCTGGGGCATCTTGTTATTTTTAGCCGCGATGGCTCCGGTAGTGTTATGGGTGCTGTGGACGTTTTTCATGCACACTTATCAAAAACAACGTGTACTGACCTTTTTAGATCCCGAGACCGATCCGCTGGGGTCCGGTTATCATATTATTCAGTCAAAAATTGCCATCGGCTCAGGTGGCGTACAAGGTAAGGGCTGGTTGCATGGTACCCAGTCGCAGCTGGAGTTTATTCCCGAGCGTCACACTGACTTTATTTTCTCGGTTTTCAGTGAAGAATTCGGTTTGGTGGGTATTGTCGTCTTACTGAGTATTTATCTGTTTATTGTTGCCCGAGGTTTATATATTGCCGTACGGGCTCAGGATACGTTTGGCAAGTTGCTGGCGGGCAGTATTACCATGACTTTCTTTGTTTATGTATTTGTTAATATTGGTATGGTGTCAGGTCTACTGCCAGTGGTGGGAGTGCCATTGCCTCTGGTCAGTTACGGTGGCACTTCGATGGTAACCCTGATGCTCGGCTTTGGGGTATTAATGTCAATAAGTACTCATCGACGTTTACTGGCGCAACAGTGATGAAGGACAATTTAATTAAACGCCTGTGCAGTACATTATTTAGCACCCTATTGCTAGTGCTCTTGCTGGGC
>JBLHHD010000169.1:0-6587 GCA_047614605.1 Alteromonadaceae bacterium | reverse complement strand
TACAGTTGGCCGCTAAAAAACTGCCAGACTTGGTGATAAGTGATGTGATGATGCCGGGGATCAGCGGTTTTGAGGTGCTCAGGCAACTTAAGCAACAAGATCTGACCAGCCATATTCCGGTGGTTTTGTTAACCGCTAAAGGTGATATCGACAGTCGGCTTAAGGGCTGGTCTGAAAAGGCCGATGAATACCTCGAAAAACCGTTTAATGCCACCGAGTTGTTAATGCGTCTGGATAATTTGCTGTCAATTCGCAGCTTGTTGCGCCAGCGTTATTTACGGGAGTTTAATCAGCCTGGTTATAAGGTTGAGGCTTTATCCTTACCCGATACAGGCAGTCGCGCTACCAGCGACACTGATAATAGTGATGATGACAATGAAGATATAGCCGCTAATGTGGGTCACCAGCGATTTTTCGAACGCTTGGATGGCATCCTCGAAAAACATTATGCCGATGAGTTACTTGATGTGACAGTCCTTGCTGGGCAGATGTATATGAGCCATCGCCAATTAGGCCGAAAAATGAAAGCGCTGCTCGGATTAACCCCGGTTGAGTCGATTCGTCAGTTCAGGCTTAAAAAAGCCGCTGAATTGTTAAATCAGGGTACCCAGTCAGGCTTAGTCGCTGAGCAGGTGGGTTTTTCGTCTCACAGCTATTTTAGTAAATGCTTTAAAGCGCATTTTAAGTGTTTGCCTTCTCATTTTGGCAGGTGAACGTTGGTATGCTTTTCTCTGCCAATTTCCCTCGATTATGTTACTGTGACGAGATTATTTAACCTTCCGTCATTATTCAGGAGATGTCATGTCTGTCATTGACCTTTCGTTAAAAATAACCGGTAAACGCCCTTGTGGGTACTCTGCTGAACTGAATCACGGGGTTGAAAGTGATCGGGGGCGGATCATCAATTGTGCAGCCATTCGCCGCTTGCAGCAAAAAACGCAGGTTTTTCTGCTGGAGCGTAACGGCCGCAGTACGTAGCCGGTTAACCCATTCGCTCGAAGTGCAGCAGGTGGGGCGTTTTATCACCCAAAAAATCGTCCAAAAACTCACTAACCCGTCGTATGCTGATCATGGTTTTGTCACATTAGGTCGCAGTATCGAAAGTCTGGTCGAAATGGCTTGTCTGATGCACGATATTGGTAATCCACCGTTTGGTCATTTTGGTGAAAAGGCCATTAATGACTGGTTTACCGCCAATATCAATGAGCTGGTGGATACCAGTTTTGACATTGGTTTACGGCACCTGTATCCGAAGATTCATACTGACTTGCTTCATTTTGAGGGCAATGCTCAAGCCATTCGGTTAATCTCCAGTTTGCTGAATCTTAACCTGACCTACACTCAGGCAGCCTCGATTTTAAAATATACCCGACCGGCCTATTTGCCAAAGTTCGATGTGCCTGAAGATAAAAGTTATTTAATGAAAAAACCAGGATTTTATTTGTCCGAAGAGGCTTATATTACACAAATGCAAACCCATTTGGCGATGCAACCCGGTTGTCGTCATCCGCTCAGTTATATTATGGAAGCTGCGGATGATATTTCTTATTGTTATGCCGATATTGAAGATGCGGTTGAAAAAGGTATTCTCAGTGTCCAGCAATTATGTCAATGACTGACACAAGCGTTCGAATCTCAGGGGACTGCGGCTAGCGAGCGAGTTTTTGTTGAGGGCTCGGTCAGCTTTGAGCACATTCTTAACAAAGCCAAAAAACGTTTTGATCAAGAGGATATCGACAAAGATAATCAGTTTTTTATTAACTTGCGGGTCAGCTTAAATCATATTTTGACCAATCATGCGGTGGCGCGGTTTGCCGACAATATTGAGCCGATTTTTAATGGCAGCTTTAACGGCGCATTACTCGAAGACAACAGCCCGGCACACAAATTAACCGAAGCCTTTAAATCAGTGGCACTGGAGTACGTCTTTAGCCATCCTGAGGTTGAACGACAGGAGTTACGTGGTTACCGGGTTATTCAGGGATTGCTGGATTATTATAAACCCTTGCTCAAATTGCCCAGTAAAGTTTTTCAGGGGTTGTTGAACAAAGACCGCGATGCGATTAAACATCATGGCAGAGAAAGTCGTCTGGTCAATAAACTGCCGGGTAAACACCGTAAAGCTTACGAAGAGGGCTTAAAAAATCATTCTCAGCGGGCTACTGGTGAGTATACGTTGTGGGCAAATTACTACCGTTGTCGACTGATGCAAGATTTTATCAGTGGTATGACGGATCAGTATGCACTGGATGAGTATCAGAGCCTAATGGTGACAGATTAGAAAGGATCATTAATCTTTATTGCTCAAAAAAATACCAATATGGTTAAAATATGGTCTATAATTGATAATGGCTCCAATTATTGGTGCTGTGGTGGTTTAACTAGAGGGTGTTGCCATGAAACGATTGTATTTTACGACAGAAAGTCTTGATAGTGCTGAGGCTATCTCTGATGATGTTCATAAAGAAGGTATTTCTGACTGGAATTTTCATGTGATGAGTAAAGATGAAGCGGGGCTGTATAAACGGCATATTCATTCAACCAATATATATCACGAAAACAATATATTACAGCAGGCTCAGCGAGGTGGGCTTATCGGGGCTTCAGTCGGTGCTATGCTGGTGATCATTACTAATTTTAGTAGCATCGGCATTGTTAGTTTGCCAACCACGTTAGCGATGATTTTGTTTTTAATGTTTTCCGGTTCGTGGTTTGGTGGTTTTGTTGGTATTCACCAGCAAAATTATAAAATATCAAAATTTCATGATGACTTACAAATGGGCAAATACTTGGTGATGATTGACGTTAAAAAAGTCGATGTAAAAAAGGTTGAGCATATGATGGAAGAGAGTCACCATGAAGCCAAATATAATGGAAGTGGCAGTACGATGGTCGCACCATTTTAAGCGCGATCTTTTTTTAATGGGCTGGTGCTGCTAAGGGCATTAGCTATGTTGTTGGCATTGCGGCTAAAAAGGGCGTGCAATGCCGCTGAGTCGCCCGCATGTGGGACAGAAAAATAATACCCTTGAACCTCTTCACAATGGTGTCTCCTAAGATAGTCAGCTTGTGCTTTATTTTCAACCCCTTCAGCAATCACAATCAGACCCAAGCCATGAGCTAAGCTGATGGTTGATTTGACGATAGCTTCATCCTCCGGGGCATTGGGCAAATCATCAATAAAGGATTTATCAATTTTGATTTTATTGATGGGAAAGTGCTTCAAATAAGCCAACGACGAATAGCCGGTACCAAAGTCATCCAGCGATAGCTGAACCCCCATGGTTCTTAACGAATTCATGGTAGCAATCGTTTGATCAACGTTTTTCATCAACATGCTCTCGGTCAGTTCGAGTTCGAGCTGATGCCCACTCATTGAATTGTTTTTTAGTATGCGCTCAACACAGCTGACCAGGTCGTGATTAACAAATTGCCGGGCCGACAGGTTGACCGCAATATGACTCAGCATGACCCCTTGTTGCTGCCAGAGGACGAATTGACGGCACGCTTCTTCTAAAATCCAATCGCCAAGCGGTACAATAAGCCCGCTTTCTTCTGCAACACCAATAAAATAACAGGGAGGTAGTATGCCTTTTTCTGGGTGGTTCCAGCGTACCAAGGCTTCACAACTGGTTACCTTGTTGGTACTCAATTGAACTTGTGGCTGATAATGTAATACAAACTGCTTGAGTGTTATTGCATGGCGTAATTCGGACTCTATTTCTACCCGTTGTCTGGCCTGTTTGTCCATATTGGCGGTGTAGCGTTGATATTTGTGCCGACCACCATCTTTGGCTTTGTACATGGCAATGTCAGCATTACGCAATAATTCGTGGGCAGAGCTGGCATCTTGGGGATAAGAGCTGTAGCCAATACTGGCCGAAACAATCACATCAGTTGAGTTGAGTTTAAAAGGGGCCGAAAGCTCCAGGAGGATATCATGGGATAATTGAGCAATTTGTTGCTCATCAGCCACATCTTTTACTAAAATCGCAAACTCATCACCACCAAGGCGAGAGATGACGGTGTGATCATCAATAAAACGCCGCAGCCGCTGTGCAACATGGATCAATAAAATATCGCCAGTGGAATGATCAGACGAGTTATTGACCAGCTTAAAATGATCTAGGTTAATAAATAACAGTGATAGTGATTGTTTGTTTATCCGCGAGTGTTCAAGCACCTGAGTGAGTTTTTCGATAAACAAGGTACGATTGGGTAAACCCGTTAAAATGTCGAAATGGGCGAGTTGGTAAATTTGTTCTTCAGCTTGTTTTTTACTGCTAATGTCACTGAATACGCCAATGTATTGTTTGATTTGACCTTGTTTGTTTTTGACGGCGGTAACGGTTTGCCAGCACGGGAAAGTTTCACCATTTTTGCGTTTATCCCAAACCTCACCTTGCCAGCAGCCACTAGTATCAATAGTGTACCAAAATGATTGATAAAAGGCGGCGGAATGTTTTTCGCTGGAGAATAGTTTAGGGGTTTGACCGATAGCTTCTTTGGGAGAAAACCCGGTGATCCGGCTAAAGGCGGGATTGACTCGTAAGATCCGTTTTTGGCTATCACAGATGATAATGGCCTCCGCTGTTTCTCTAAAGACACTGGCGGCCAGTTTCAATTCTTGCCTTGCCTGTTCGCGTTCAATTTCAAAGCTGACCCGGGTGGCGATTATGTTTAATACCGGTTTAACCCACTCATTGATTTGCATCGGCTGGTCATCCATGACCACAACAACGCCCAACATGCTGTTGTTGACAGAGACAATCGGTGCGCCAAAGTAACTTTCAATGCCCATTTGAACCAACATCTTATCTTGTGGGTATTTTTGCTGGACGTCTTGCGCCACCAATTCAATTTTTAAATCAATGAGATCCTGACAAGGTGTGCCCTGTAAATCGTAGCTGAAATTGTCTGCATGTTTATCTTTGCACCATACCGAGAGGGTGCGAATACTTTTTTGTCGGCTATCAGTAAAAACGCCGATAAAAGCAAAAGCGGTATCGTATATTTGAGCCAGTTCTTTGCTGATGTGATTAAAGTACTGCTCGTCGGAGGGGAGCATGAGCATTGATGCCTGCAACAATTTTCGTATCGATTGACTTGATGCATTACGATGATCAACGGCCTGATTAAGTTGGTCATGTGAGTCGGTTAATGCCATCGTGCGCTCGTTAAGTAATTGGCTCAGTTCATTTTGGCTTTCATGGAGTTGGGCTTGTGCCCGTCGGGTTTCGTCGGCACTGGCGGCCAGTGCCAGCGCGGTAATGACAATAATGACGATGAAACTTTGCAGGATCAATAAAGAGGTGTTGATATCGGGTCCTTGAAACGGACTGATTCCATTAGCGGTGCTAATGGCGGCGACCATGGCGTAAACTGCGACGGTAATAGTGGCACCGGGCTGATAAAAGCGTAATGCAGCCCAAACAATGCTGGGCAGTAATAAAAACGACAACGAATAATGAAGGTGAGCGGTCATTGGACTAAAAACGATAATAGCACTGATAATTATGCAGGTACAAAGAGCAGCGAATTCGTAGTATTTTGATTTACTGATACTTAGCTGGTTAGCCAACACCAGTAATAACGGGGTAAAAACCAAACCGCCAGCGGCATCACCAAACCACCAGGTGATCCATAACAAGGTGATTTGCTCAGCGTTAATGGCGTAGGTAAGAAATAAACTGGTCACACCAATGGTGGCGCTGATAGTGGTAGCAGCCAGTAGCAGTACACAAAAGATGAAGCTATTGTTAACCGATTTTAATGGGCAACCCCCGAGCAATTTATGAATAAAAAAACTGGCGACTATCGCTTCGAGGGCGTTGCCAGAGGCAATTCCTATGGATGCAATGATTGAGATCTCGGTGGTAGCGTTAACCGCCAGTGCACCAACAAATATCACCGGCCATAGCCGGTAACCATAATGCACCAACGCGGCAATTGCCAAACCAGTAGAAGGCCACATTGGACTAACATTGGCTTGCTCAAAAGCGAACAATAAACCGAGTTTCGCAGCTAAAAAGTAAACCACTGTCAGGGTGAAACATAAGGTAATGTACTTCATTTTTTGCATAAGCTGGTCAACTGTATGATTCATTATTATTGGTCTCCCCCTAGGTGCCTGTCCATTTTGCTGTCTTTTGGGAGTCCTTTTATTCAAAGATAAGCTGAGCATAGCAGCTATTTTGTTGATTGATCATGCTCGCTGATAAAAAATCACCAAATCGTAAACAAAGCGGTGTTTCTGGTTAAGATCAGTCTTTACGATTAATTGTTACGAAATGTAAGCTGATTATTTTTGTTTGATCATAGAATTAACCGCCTTTTTGGTAAATTTACCGTAATACGCAGGGTAAAACTAAAAGAGCAATCTGGCAACCGATCATAAAATTGTCAAATGTATCTTATATAATGTTTTAAATCAGTAACTTACATTTATCAATCTGAAAGGGTGGCGTGACATTGCTTACTTGCTACCCAACCATCAGTTGATGCAATTAGCAGATAGGTTACCTTGCTCATTATTGTTGTTGCAAAAACGGTTTCTTTGTCTTTTGGCGCGTGTTTATTAACAGTGG
>JBLHHD010000168.1:0-6603 GCA_047614605.1 Alteromonadaceae bacterium | reverse complement strand
GGGGCACATAGACTGCTACTTTTTTCAAAGTCATTGTGATTTTCCTTCTCTATTTTGATGTAGAGTTAAGTTAATTGCATTGATTAGCTGGTCTATAAGAGATGGCGTCTCTTTGGATCAGCGCTTGTTTTTACAGCTGTTTTGATTGGTCACTCTTTATATTTTTATATCTGTTTCACTCCTTTTGCGTATTTTTACAGTTCTTTTAGTATAGAGGGTTAATGCTTAAAAGACCATAAAATAATCGTCATTTGTTTGTATTTTATTCTTTTTATTTATGCGTATTATTTATCAAATCGACAATTTGTTTAAGTTCAGGCACTCTTTTTTGCGCTTCGTCTAATCTTGCCTTATCAAATAGACCCTGGTAGCTCTCTTTTTGTGTTGCTTTTCCTGATAACCTTGGATGTAATGCCGCTTTACAGGTTTTATTGTTACTCGGGGTTGGGTGCTTTTCGCCCAAAATATCTAGCAATAACCCTTCGAGATAGGGAGTGGAGCCAATTAATATTATTTGAAGCTTCAGTGCTTTTTTTTTGAGTTTGGGCGGCCATGGAATATCGGTATCTAGTAATACAGCTACTGTGTCGCATTTGCTGTTTTCTAAAGTGCCGATGGCATCATTAATCACATTATCCGGTCCCTTGCCTCCTGCTGACTTAGGACTGACTTTGAGTGAGCCGACCCCGTAGAGTGACTTCAGATGTTGTAAGAACGCTTTTTCTGCTTCGCCTTCGCCGACAAATACCATAGTTTGTTTAATTTCTACGGGTAAATTCCCCGTAGCTTGCTACGTCAGTGCCTTTGCTCTGTGGGGAAATAAAAATACCCCGCTTTGACGAAGTAAAAGGCGAGCCTAAGCGAGAGAGCTTGCTCCGGGGATTTTTATTTGAGCGGCTTTTGTTGTGCTTTTGAACCATGCCAATCTCCTAATCAAACGACGGTACGCCACCAAGGGCACCGCTAATATATTTGGCGTAAAGATTATCTCTTTCGCGTAAGCCTTCTATTTCATCGGCTCGCCAGGCTTCACTGGTGCAGTCGTCTTTTTCTGTCAGATAAACATGCTGTTTTCTTAATAACTTGAGAATTTCCGGCGAATGTGAGGTGAAAATCAATTGGGCGTTGGCCGGGTTGGTGCTTTGGTCTTTAAACAGGTTAATTATTTCTTCGGTTAACTGAGGGTGAAGATCATAATCAAATTCGTCCAGTATACAAGCCCCACCATATTGTAACCTCAATGCAATCGAGGCCAGTAAACGGTAGGCCGACTGGGTGCCACTAGATTCCATTAGCATAGATAAACGATAAGACTTACCCTGATGTTCATGAAGGCAAAATGGTATTAACCGGGGCACTTCACGGCCATCACCAGTTATTACGGTAGATTGTTCAATGATCACATCGGTAATACCGAGATCGTACTTTTTCAGCAAATATTTGACCTGGTTGAATATCTCAGGTTTTTGTGAAAAGACGTTGGTTGCATAAGTCATGTCATGGTTTGACGGTACCTGACCTGATTTTAAATTGTTGTCATTTAAACTCAACAGCAAACCAAATAAGCTGACCATATTTTTTAGATCAATGCCAACAGTGTCATCGCCTTTATGCTCGATACGATAAACATAAGAGATTAAGGAGCAGTTGTGTGGGGCTTGTTCAAGCACTTTAATCGACGTTGGTAAAGCTCCACCTTTTTTCTTAACGATATAGCTATCATTTCTTTGTTCATAAGTACGACTAAAAACCGTTAGGTATTTTGCTTGTTTTGCTCTGGATTTTAATTCTTCTTTAATGACCCGTTGTTGATTGAATTCAAGGTAATAATAAAAATCAGGATCTGCTTGTGAGGGTGGTTTGTCTTTGTCTGGAGATATCAAAGCCACTTCTATAACAGTGTTTTTATCTTCTGTTGCAAAGTGGGGTGAAAAAGGAATGCTATCGTCTGCTTTTAATTGCTTAAAGGAGTCGGTTAAAAACCACGAAAGAAATGCGATGGGCTGAATGAGGTTAGATTTTCCCGCACCATTGGCACCAAAAACACCTAAAACTTTGGCGACTTTGCTGCCGTCATCCAACTCATGGTCAAAATAGCAATGAGCGGCCTTTTTGTTGACGGTCAAATCAAGCAGACACTCATCCCGATAAGAGCTGAAGTTTTTGAATTTAAGCCATTTAATCATATTTTATTGCCTTGTTAGACTTTTTTTTGTCTTAGTTGGCAGTTTAGAGACTTTAGAAGGGATTGTAAAAGAATAATAGACTGGGATTTGAAAAGTCGGGCTTGGTTACTTACCAAGCCCGGTTGATTAACTAATACCTAAGCTAATGCCTAAAGCTAATACCTAAGCTAATGCCTAAAGCTAATACCTAAGCTAATGCCTAAGCTAATGCCTAAAGCTAATGCCTAAAGCTAATGCCTAAAGCTAATACGTAACACCTAATGCAAAATACGCGCTCTGATAGTTCCTTCAACGGTTTTGATTTCGCGGATGGCCGTTTCGGCATCTTGTGAATCAATATCAATCACTACATAACCGATGTTTTCATTGGTTTGCAGGTACTGGCCGCCGATGTTGATGTTGTGTTTGGCAAACACTTCATTGATTTTTGTCAAAATACCCGGTTGGTTATGGTGAATATGCAAAATACGGCTGCGACCTTTGTGCGCTGGCAGTGATACTTCAGGAAAGTTAACGGCTGATAAAGTCGAGCCGTTATCGCTGTATTTAGCCAATTTACCCGCAACCTCTAAACCGATGTTTTGCTGGGCTTCTTGAGTTGAACCACCAACGTGAGGGGTCAAAATCACATTGTCAAATTCGCGCAATGGTGAGATAAACTCTTCTTTGTTAGATTCGGGTTCAACCGGGAATACATCAATCGCAGCCCCAGAGAGTTTTTTGCTGGCCATCGCCGAGCTTAGGGCATCAATATCAACGACTGTGCCACGCGAAGCGTTGATTAAAATGGCACCATCTTTCATCTGGCTTAACTCGGTGGCGGTGAACATGTTTTTGGTTGATGCAGTTTCTGGTACGTGTAACGAAATGACGTCAGACATGGCTAAAAGCTCAGGTAATGACTGTACCTGTACGCTGTTACCTAGAGGCAGTTTGTCTTCGATATCGTAAAAACGCACCTGCATACCGATGTTTTCAGCCATAATACCCAACTGAGTACCGATATGGCCATAACCGATAATACCGAGGGTTTTACCACGGGCCTCAAAAGAGCCTACGGCTGATTTTAACCATTGGCCCCGATGCGCCATGGCATTTTTTTCTGGAATACCACGGATCAATAATAAAATCTCACCTAACACTAACTCGGCCACCGAGCGGGTATTTGAAAAAGGTGCGTTAAAAACCGGAATACCGCGTTTTTGTGCAGCGATTAAATCAACCTGATTGGTGCCGATACAAAAACAACCAATCGCTACCAGTTTATTGGCGTGACTGAGCACTTTTTCGGTTAACTGACTGCGTGAACGAATGCCAATAAAATGTACGTCCTGGATACGCTCGCAAAGTTCATCTTCGGACAAGGAGGTGGTGACGTATTCGATGTTTTCATAACCCCGGGAGGTAAAGCTATCGACAGAGCTTTGGTGTAAACCTTCGAGCAGTAAAACTTTGATTTTATCTTTGGCAAAAGAAACGGTGTTCATAGCTTTCTCATTGTAGGTAGTGAAATATTCAGGATGCGTTATTCAGTGATCTTTGGACCGTCTGGGGTACCTGTGATCACAATATCGGCATTACGTTGAGCAAACAGACCATTGGTAACAACACCAACGATGTTGTTGAATTGTTTTTCAAGGACTTTGGGCTGGCTTATTCGCATGTTGTAAACATCTAAAATGACATTGCCGTTATCGGTGACTACATTTTCGCGGTAAACCGGATCACCGCCAAGTTTGACAATTTGTCTGGCGACGTAACTACGAGCCATGGGAATGACTTCTACCGGTAAAGGAAATTCGCCAAGTACATCAACGGCTTTGGTGTCATCGACAATACAAATAAACGTTTGGGCTACAGCGGCGATAATTTTTTCGCGGGTAAGGGCTGCACCTCCTCCTTTGATCATGTCATTGGTGGCGTTGATTTCGTCAGCACCGTCAACGTAAATGGATAACTCGTCAACGCCATTGAGGTCGTAAACAGGAATACCAAGGGTTTTAAGCTTCTCGGTTGAAGCAACAGAGCTTGATACGGTGCCTTCAATAGTCCCTTTAACGGTCGCCAGTGCATCAATAAAGTGATTGACGGTGGAGCCTGTTCCAACGCCAACGATACTATCGGCTTTAACGTATTTTAAAGCGGCCCAGGCAGCGGCTTTTTTCATCTCATCCTGGCTAATGTTGTTTGACATATTTTAGAAGTCTCCACGGCTAAATAAACTAGCGCCGAGTATAGCGAATTTTATAGCTCACTGGCTAGTGTTAGCGGTCAGGCTTAATTAATCAATAGTGCCTTAAGCAATAAAAGTTGTCACACAATAACCCGTTGCTGCATCTTAATAGGCAGTTGATTAATGATTTAATAGGGGAAATAAAAATGAAAAGAACAACGATAACAGGAACGGCCGTATCAACAGTAGCATTAATACTCACCAGTTTGTCAGTGATGGCTACGGATTTGAATATGCAAGCAGGCACCGTGACGGATGATGTCAACCAGTGTGGCAGGGTGGTCGTCGTTGGTTTTAGTCACGATGAGTATGAAAAAAATAAAGGCGTGGCAAAAATTGATGCCATTGACGGGGTGCGCAAATCATCCCGTCAACGAGTGCATAAGCTCAGTGTTGGTACTCACAAGATTAAATTAGGTCGCCTAATGGGCGTCAAACGCGAAGCGATGATAGAGCAAACCATTACCATTGAACCTAATACCTCTTATTACCTCGCTTATGAAGAAAAGCCGTTGCCGGACGGTGAAATAAACCGGCCCTTTACGTTTAGCAAAAGATTTGGTCGCTCGGTTTTTATTCCAGTGATCAAAAGGACTACACAACAGACTTGTGAAGCTTAGAATCCGCGAATACAGTACGTCGTCCTAAGGATGACGCCAACCCTCTTTTAAATTCTTTGTCGTTAACCCGCTATCAGGCTTGCTTTAGTGCTGCCTGTAGTATTTCAAGTGAACGCTTACAATCTTCTCTTTGTCCGGCGGTGCTTATCAGCGTTGTCAGTGGCTGCTGTTTGGCTAAAGTGATAAATGCCGCCGGGTCCTGAGAATTGAGTTCGTTAAGTAAAGTCAGCAAGGTATTGAGTTGCCACCAGGCATCTTGTTTTTTCAGCGCTTGGGGTAACAGTTGCAGGGTTTTGATCAGTAGGATCGCGTGACCCCCGTTAATTTCCTGGATGCCGATGAGGGTTAAAAATAGCTCTTCGGGCCAGGGTTCTTTATCACTTTCGTGTTGCGCCAGCGACAAGGCTTGTTGATAGGCTTCAACAGCCTCGGTAGGTTTGCCAAGCCACCGATTACACAAACCGGCTACCCGGGCAATACGCATCATCAGGTTACGCTCACCATCGGCAACGGCCAACTCAATTGCTTTATTGACCAACTCTTCGGTGGAAGGCAGCAACTGCCGTTTAGCCTGAATTTGAGCCAGTATTAATAGCAACTCGACTTTATCCGGTAAGTTAGTCTGTGTCTGCAACGCTTTGGCGGCATCTTGCTCAAGCTGGTGCAAATCTTCGCTTTGGCCGCTGCATAGATAAATGTGGGCGTACTGACTGATATCAAGATAAAAGTGCCAGGGCATGGAAATACTGTCCAGCGCTTCACGGTAGCGAGTCAGGTAAGTTTTGGCTCCTTGGGTATTACCTATTTGGTAGTGAGCTTTAAGCGCCAGTTCGTTGTAGTGTAAAAACAGTTCAGATTCGGGTTCGACGCTCAGGTATTTAAACCCCAGAGTCAGATAGTCAAGGACCTTTTGCGGCTGTAAAAGCGCATTGTAATACTCGGCCCACTCTCCCGAGGTGGCTCGGCGTAATGCAGCCGCGTCAGAGGTGATCAGTTCCATTTGATCCAGCCAGTATTTAAACTGACTTAAATGGGCGGTCTTGAAACTCAAAATAAACATGTTACGGCGTAGTACCTGAACGGTATTAAATAATTCTCGCTGCCACATTTGGCTAATCGGATCGACAGCTCTGTCGGGGGCTCCATCGTGTGCTTCAAGCAATTGCTGATAATGTTGGTGAAGGGTATGAAAGACGCTAAAGCCGGTGTCAAAAGCCTGCTCCAGCTGATTGTCGAGCATTTGCAGGTAGGATTTAATATTAACCCCCCAATTGTAGCAATACACCCGCTGGTTTTCACTGAGCTGCGGGGCAGCCGCAATGGTCATGGCTTTTTCGGCCCAGAGTAATCCTTTGTCAACATCTTTCATTCGTCGGCCATAAGTGACGGCCAGCCGGTAAGCGAAAATGCTGCGCATGAAACTGTCGCTGTGTGCCTGATAAGCGGCTAAAAAGTGCTTTTCCAAAAAGTGATGCAGGCGTAAATCTTTGGCCTGAAACTGGCGGTTGTGAGCCGCCAAAGCGGTTAATCCATGTATAGTGGCTTGATCAGCCTGACTCAATTG
>JBLHHD010000167.1:0-6611 GCA_047614605.1 Alteromonadaceae bacterium | reverse complement strand
GTTAAAGTGGACAAAAATATGGATTTAACAACATTTAATTGAATCCAACAGCAATAATTTTCAATAGATACAAGGTGTTATCGTTGTGTTTCTAAATCTAATCAATTGCCTCTCTAGGAAACGGATATTGGTGACTTATCACGGTTATTCATATTATTAAGCCCGTTGTCAGGCGACACTTTTTTAAACAAGGTAAGTAAATGAAAACCGCCCTGATGGTATCCGCTTTGTTGATTAGCTTATAGTTCGACCAAGCCACAGGTAACTTTACTACCGGAATGAATGTCAGCAGTGCCACAGGCAGTATTAAGCAATGGTTTGTAATGATCAAAGACACCAAAGGGCGTTTTAAAGATAACCCGGTATGGGGTGATGGCTGAGGCTGGGGATTGTTTAAAACTGATAATTTGAAGAAGAACGTTACCAGCGACTATTATTATGCTTGTATCGGCTGTCATACACCGGCTAAAAACACCGACTGGATTTATGTCGATGGGTATCCGACTTTAACGGACAGGTAGGTGGTCACGAAGACAGGCAAAATAAAAAAGGATTAAGTAATCGGTTCGTTTCCTCGGACAAACTAGAGGGCTTGTCCGAGAGCAGTTTTCCCTCGCGACGAGCCCAGTTCTCGGATAGCCTCCTGATAATGTTTAGGTGGCTGTCGTTTCTGCCGGGGCATTATTGGCCATCAGTTTCTCAAGCGCTGTTTTACAGTCTTCGCGTTGCCCGGCAGCACCAATCAGTACATCCAGCGGTTGACGTTGGACCAAGGTCGCAAAAGCGGCTTTGTCCTGGCTTGCCAGTTGATTTAATAAATTTAAAGTCTCACCAAGCTGCCACCAGATTTCCTGTTTGCTCAGGGCTTTTGGCAATAACTGTAATACCTTTTCCAGCAATGGCGGTTGTGGGCCAATAATTTTCTGCAAACTGACCAGTGTCAAAAATAGTTCCTCAGGCCAGATTTTTTTCTCACTGTCATTTTGCGACAGTGACAATGCTTGCTGGTACGCTTCAGAGGCTTCTTTTTCGTTGCCTAACCAGGTATTGCATAAACCCGCCACCCGGGCAATACGGATCATCAGGTTAAGCTCACCATCGGCAACGGCCAGTTCAATGGCTTTGTTGACCAAATCTTCTGTCGGTTGCTGTAATTGACGTTTGGCCTGCACCTGAGCGAGGATCAGCAATAATTCAATTCTCTGGGTTAGCGTCGTCTGGGCCGATTGCAGTGCCTTGGCGCTATTTGGCTCCAGCAGAGCGAGATCATCCGGCTGTGAGCTGCGTAAATCAACGTGGGCGTATTTGCTTATATCGTCAGCAAAGTGCCACGGCATGGCTTGGTTATCCAGCTCCTGGCGGTAATTGTCCAATTGCTCTTTGGCTGCACTGAGGTTACCGCTCTGGTAGTTTGCTTTGATTGCCAATTCGGTATAGTTTAAAAACAGCTCACCATCTGGCTCCTCGTTGAGGTACTTAAAGCCAGTGGCTATTGCCTCAAGGGTTTTTTGTGGTTGATGCAGGGCAGCATAATATTCTGCCCATTCAACATAGGTTGCCCGGCGCAACTCAGCACTTGGCGGAGTGATCAGTTCCATTTGTTCAAGCCAGAATTTAAACTGCTCTAGGTGGTGGGTTCTGAAGCTCAGGGCAAACATGTTACGGCGCAGCACCTGTACAGTGCTGAACAATTCTCGTTGCCACATTTGACTCAGCGGTCCCGGGTTATCGTCGGCTTTGGCTAACACCTGACGATAATGCTCATGAACCGTATGAAATACTGCCGATCCGGTTTCAAAGGCTTGATCCAGCTGGCGAGAAATCATCAGCAGGTAAGATTTGATGTTGACACCCCAGTTATAGAAGTAGGTTTGTTCGGTTTCACTCAGCTGCGGGGCCGAGGCAATGGTCATGGCTTTTTCTGCCCAGACAAGCCCCTCTTGCGGTTGTTTCATGCGACGGCCATAAGTCACCGCCAGACGGTAGCCCAGTGCACTGCGCATGCCAGCATCGGTTTCGGCTTCATAAGCGGCGAGAAAGTGTTTTTCTAAAAAATCATGCAAGCGAGTATCTTTGGTCTGAAATTGACGATTGTGAGCGCAAAGGGCCATTAATCCATGCATTGCGGCTGTATCAACCTGACTTAATGACGGCTCGCGGGCACTCAGCTGTAATCCCAGCGCCAGTGTATTTTGAAAACCGATACCGGCGAAGCTTAGTCGCATGGCGGCAACAACAGATGCAGCCTGGGTTTCACTCAATTGCCCTGGTGTTTGAGCCAATAGCTCAAAGGCGCTATGTTCGGCATCATGTTCAAGGCTTTTATCATCGATGATCGCGCTAAAGTCCAGTGACACCATTTCAGGGGTATTGTCTGGCAGAGTATTGACCACATCGGCAACTTGCAAAAAACCACCGGCAAAGCGGGGGTTGGCAGAGCGGAAATTCCAGTTGATGCCATTTTCGTCATATTCTGGCGGATGACCATCGGTTTCAAAGCCGATGGTCATATCAAATGCGTTGTTCGGATACATCCGGTTGAATGTTCTGAGTATGCCATTCACCGGCCCTACCAAGTCACCACTAAAGGGGGCAATCAGGGCATAATCGGCGGTTTGCAACAAGCTGTGCAATATTTTTGCCCAGGCTTCAAACAGTGGCCGGTGTAAATACCAGTTATGACTTAGGTGCGAGGTGGCGCGGGTTGAATAATAACAACGCTGATCCAGTTGATGTTGATCTAATTGACCAATTTGCTCCTGGTAAACAAAACTGACAGCCGCTTGGTCTTGCGCCAGAATGGCGGTCACTTTGTCCTGACCTGCATGGCTGGCAATTTGACTGATTAAATCTCTCAGCGGTTTAAACACCGAGCTGCCCGATTGGGGTTTAACCAGCCATAAATGGGGTTTGTCACCGGGAACAAGATATGAGGCAAAGTGATGGTTAAGTTGGTTTTTATTAGAACGGATAAGAGTGATCATGAAGTATCCTCGGCGTAATGACGACTTTAATGAATTGCACAGGGGTGGCCAGATAAATAGTGGCGCAGATAAAGGAGAAGTGCTTGATTGGTGTCGTGCATAATGCTGGTGTTGACAAAAGGGATGTTGTTAATGGAGAAAGGCAATGAGTCATTGGTTTGCCTGTAAACTACCTTCCCGGTTGGGTTGCTTTATGTCGGCTCAAACTCCATAAGGAGTCGTATTTGAGCCGACTATTACCGCGCAGTACCGCTTAGTACCGCTTAGCGTCAATGGCTGCTTATAGCATATCCATCAAACGGTAAATCCAGTCACATTCCATTACTGAGGTTTTTTGGTCAGCGGCTTTACGTACGGCTTCGTTGTTCAGTTGTTTGATGTTCATTATAGCATTCCTATTAAAAAGTGATTTTTAGTGATTTTTAGTTGTTTTTCGCTATCTAGAGATGGCTGCTTATAGCATGTCCATCAGACGATAGATCCAGTCACATTCCATTACTGAGGTTTTTTGATCGGCGGCTTTACGTACGGCTTCGTTGTTCAGTTGTTTGATGTTCATTATAGCATTCCTATTAAAAAGTGATTTTTAGTTGTTTTTTTCGCTATTCAGAGATGGCTGCTTATAGCATGTCCATCAGACGATAGATCCAGTCACATTCCATTACTGAAGTTTTTTGGTCAGCGGTTTTACGTACGGCTTCGTTGTTCAGTTGTTTGATGTTCATTATTGTATTCCTATTAAAAAGTGATTTTTAGTTATTTTTTTGGGCTATCTAAAGATGGCTGCTTATAGCATGTCCATCAGACGATAGATCCAATCACATTCCATTACTGAGGTTTTTTGGTCAGCGGCTTTACGTACGGCTTGGTTGTTCAATTGTTTGATGTTCATTATAGAATTCCTGTTAAAAAGTGATTTTTAGTTATTTTTTTCGCTATCGAGAGTTGGCTGCTTATAGCATGTCCATCAGACGGTAGATCCAGTCACATTCCATTACTGAGGTTTTTTGGTCAGCGGCTTTACGTACGGCTTCGTTGTTCAGTTGTTTGATGTTCATTATTGTATTCCCGTTAAAAAGTGATTTTTAGTTGTTTTTTTTTGACTATCCAAAAGTGGCTGCTTATAGCATGTCCATCAGACGGTAGATCCAGTCACATTCCATTACGGAGTTTTTTTGATCGGCGGCTTTACGTACGGCTTGGTTGTTCAGTTGCTTAATGTTCATTTACTATTTCCTTAAAATTGGTATGTTAATATCAGTTGTTGCTGTTGCTACAGTGACTCAATTTGTTAATACTATGTTATTTGTGTTGCTTGTTTGTTTTAGCGTTTATATTTTTGTCATAAACCATTGACACTGTCAAGCATAAGTTGTTAATGAAATGAACTTGATACAAACTTGATACAATTGTTTTAAAGTATTTATTTACGCCTAAAAGCGTTTCTTTTTTATTCCGGGCATAGTAGTGTAACGTTGTCATTCCCCTACAGGGAATATCAGGTACTGGTGATGTGATTTCAAAAAGTATCATGGAAGTCGTGCTGATCGGCTGCTTTATCAGGGGTTGGTTCTCTTAAATTAAGGCGAAATTATGTCTGGGGTAAATCCTGCGTTGCAGGTTATTGATATCAAAAAATACTATGGCGCGAAAAATAGTGGCGCTAAAAATACCTTAGTCAAAGCCGTTGACGGGATTAGTTTTGACGTTGAGCCGGGGGAGATTTTGGCTTTTCTTGGCCCTAATGGTGCAGGTAAGACCACTACATTACAGATTGCTTCGGGTTTGGTTCACGCTGATGCCGGAGAGGTTATGATTGGCACCCGTGCGGTCACCGAGTCAGCCAAAGTAATGGCGGGTATCGGTTCGGTAATGGAAGGTGGGCGCAATTTATACTGGCGTTTGTCGGCCAAAGAGAATCTGGAATATTTTGGTTTGTTGAAGGGCGTCAAACGCCGTGAAATCAAATCCCGGGTCAATGAGTTGATTGAGCGTTTTGATTTACATGAACATGCTAACCAGCAATTGCGCAAGCTCTCGCGGGGGCTTAAACAAAGGGTGGCAGTTGCTGCGAGCCTGATCCACCGACCACAAATTCTGTTGCTGGATGAGCCGACGCTGGGGCTGGACAGCTTCTCAACGATGGCGTTGAGCGATACTATCAGTGAGCTTAGAGGGCAGGGTATTGCGATTGTGCTGACGACCCATCAACTGGATATTGCCGAAAACCTTTCAGACCGGATTGCCATTGTTAAGCAAGGCAAAATTATCAAACAGGCCAAAACTGTCGACTTAATTGATGAGTTCTCTGATCAGACTTATATTATTGAGCTGGACAGGGCCCTGGGGCAGACACAAAGCGATGATTTAAAATTACACTTAAATGCCACGGTGGACGAGCACAAGGTGGCTTTTGTGGCGCAGGGGGATGATTGTATTTATCGGGTAATGGAGCGGCTCAGACCGTTACAAATCAAGTCGGTGCAACGCCAGACCGCAAGCCTTAGCAATATCTTTTTGCAATTGACTGGAGAGATCATTGATGCATGATTTATTTATTGCGGAGTGTAAACGATTGTTTATGCTACAAATCCGTTATCCGCTGGAATTTGTTTCCGGTATTTTTATGTTAACCTTTGTATTTTACTCGCTAGTGCTCGGTATTCGTTTTGTCGCTGGTGATTCGCCGATTATCGGCGGACGTATCGATATGTTGGTGGTCGGTTATATCAGCTGGTTGCTGGTCAGTCATAGTGTCATGACGGTGACCAATCAGATTGCCGATGAAGCCAAGACAGGTACTTTGGAAGGGTTGTTATTGTCATATCATAGTCCTGGCATAATCTTTTTGTTGCGAAGTCTGGTCTCTGCTCTAATTAATGGGATTAAAACGGCACTTATACTGTTACTGGTATTATTGCTCACTGATGTCAGTCTTAATTTTAATATCATCAACTTGTTGCCGCTGATAACCATGATCCTTGCGGCTATTGGTTTGGGGCTGATTGCCGGTGGCGCGACTTTATTACTTAAGCGGACCCAAACCTTGCTGGCACCGTTACAGTTTTTGCTGATGTTTGTGGTGATGACGCCATTTGAACAATTGCAGAATGTTTTTTCGCTGCTTAGCGGATTTTTGCCAATTTTGCCCAGTGTGATGTTATTGCGACAAATGATGGTGACGGGTATGGAGCCTGCAATGACCGATATGTTATTGCTGCTACTTAATGCTGGTGTTTATTTGACGATTGGCATTTTGGTGTTTGGCCGTTTTGTTGCTTACACCAAGCGCAAGGGTGCTATTGCCGACTATTGATAATGGCATTATTAATGGAATGTAGGGTATATGGCGTTTGACTGCTCGGTTATATGTGCTTGATTTTCAAATACGCGGTTGACCAGAGGGGCTGTGCAACCCCACCTCTATTGGGTGAGCTATGATTGCGGTGCTTTTTATTCGTCCGATTTAAGGTTAAAACACCCGTCTTTAGACGGGTAGCTTTTAGCTAGTGCCCGTCCAGAAACACCCGTCTCGCCCAAGCAGCGCCATGATGTTCTAAAAAAGAAACAATTTGGCGGTGCGTTTTTAATTTTTTAGCGCACGAAGTGCGCGATCGCGACCCATTT
>JBLHHD010000166.1:0-6631 GCA_047614605.1 Alteromonadaceae bacterium | reverse complement strand
CAGCAAAGCAATACTGTGGATGAAAGCTGGCTAATTGATAGGTGCCTTCATAGTGAGGGTCAATGACTATTGATTGCACTTCATCAACCAAACCGAGATAGTTATCAAAGTCATCAAATCCGTTGATGAGGATCACCAACGTGGTGGCTATCGCCGGGTCGTTATCAAGCAAGTGACATTGTTCGAGCACCTGCTCAGTCACTTGAGTATATGAGCCTGAATCGACGATATGGTAGGCAATGCTGTTTTGTTCGACTTCTTTACGAGCAAATGGACAAAAATTATATTTGACGATCACGGTTTCAATCCACCGTTGCATTGCGCCAATGATGGCTGGTGTTGAGGTCTTGCTGGTCACGTTGGGTGTCTTACCTGATGGCGGTGTTATGGCTCGTGAGGGGTAGGGTAACATAAGCCTAACAGAGCGTAAAACGAAGAAAAACCTGGGTGGCTCCACAGGCCGACACAGGTTTTTATTCACAGGAGATGGATAGGCTAAACGGGCTTAGTCGAATTAAATCAGGCGGCAGCAGGCGAGCGTATTCCGGTAGGCAAACCGGCCAATGGTGAGCGCGGAGGTCGTCCTATAGTGCCTCTAACCAATGGTGTTGATTCAACGGGTTTGATTTTGCCCAGTTTGAACAATACGCAGTTGCGGATATCCTCAACCTTGTAACCCGCTTTGATTTTAATCCGAATATGAGGGATATTAGCGGCCTCAAGTGCGCCGTTAACAAACCAGTCCGATTTGGCCCGGTGGCCCTCTTTAGTCGAGTTATTAATTAAATCAACCACACAGCTGATGGCTAGCGTTTTTTTGTCGCACAAGACAAAATCGACACTTTTAGCACCGGCTTTTAGCAGCGCTGCCCGTCTATTTTTTGACGTCGCCGAATCTTTGGTTTCAACGAGATCGGTTAATTTGACCCGGGTAAGGATTTTATATTCATTACCGACGGCTTTTTCAAGTAATTGATAAAAAGAACGTTCGGTGCTGCTATAAATGGATTGCTTTTTGCTAAAAGGATAAGGATTACTATTATCAATCATGCGGCTCGCAATGAGGGCGATAATAACAAGAAAGATAGTGATTAATACTAAGATAAATTCCATTGGCTTCTCCGTAACAATTTTTTGACTCTTAAACGATAATAAGCCTAGTGCATAATCTGCGCCACAGTGCCCAGCCCGTTAAAAAAGTTCAGCCTGATAAAAACTTGATGAAAATAACCAAGCCTAATAACCAAGCCTAATAACCAAGCCTAATAAGAAGTGCTAAAAAATAGTTAGTGGATTAGGCCGTTTGCTTATTTACGTCAAAGCCTTTGATCAGCATGGGAAGTACGGTTTGGTTATCAACGGGTTTAGAGAAATAATAGCCCTGGATTTGCATATCCACCCGGCCCTGCAAGAAGCAGAATTGATCCAGGGTTTCAACGCCCTCAGCGACCAGCTCAAGCTCCAGGTTTTGTGCCAGGTTAATGATAATATCAACCAGCGCTTTACCCTTGGCGTGCTGATGAATGGCGCTGACAAATGAGCGGTCTATTTTAAGGGTGTGCACAGGGAAGCGGTGCAGGTAACTTAAGGATGAATAACCGGTGCCAAAGTCATCAACCGAAATATGACAACCCAAGTCATTGAGACGGTGCAGGTCGATGATAGTAGTCTCAACATCATTCATTAACATGCCCTCGGTGATCTCCAGTTCGAGGTTGGCAGCGGGTAATTGATAAAACTGCAGGGTTTGGTCGATAAAATCAACCAGGTCATAATGACTGAACAACCGGGGTGAGAGGTTTACCGACAAACTGATATCATTAAGCCCGTTGTTTTGCCAGGTTTTTAGTTGACGGCAAGCTTCTTTGATCACCCATTCGCTGATGGGCACAATTAGCCCGGAGTCTTCGGCAATATCAATAAAGTAGCCTGGTGATATTAGTCCTTTTTGCGGATGTTCCCAACGGATCAGTGCTTCAAGGCTGGTGACGCGGCCATCAGATGAATTAACCCGGGGTTGATAGTGAAGTACAAATTGCTGGTTTTCGATGGCCCGGCGCAATTCATTTTCAATCGACAGGCGTTCGAAAGCCTGAACATTCATCGATTCGGTATAAAACTGAAAATTATTACGCCCTTGTGCTTTGACATGATACATCGCCGTATCCGCACTTTTTAACAGATGCCCAGAGCTGTTGCCATCATCTGGGAAAATACTGATGCCAATACTGGTGCTGGTAGATACTTCATAATCGGTCAGTGAGAAGGGTTTGGCGAGTTCTTCAATAATTCGCCCGGCGACATGGCTGAGTTGGTTCAGATCCGCGAAATCTTCGAGAATAATCACAAACTCGTCACCACCGAGTCGGGCGAAGGTGTCATCATCATTTAATATGGCCAAAATACGTTCAGCCACACCAATTAATAAAAGATCACCAATATCATGACCGAGCGAGTCGTTGACGTGTTTAAAGCGATCGAGATCGAGAAATAACAACGCCAACTTTTGATTTTCGCGGCGACTGTGGACAATGGCGTGATCAAGTCTGTCCTGTAACAGAGTGCGATTAGATAAACCCGTCAGAGCGTCATATTTTGCCAGTTTACGCAACTCTTCTTCGGCACCAAGCCGTTCGGTGATATCAGAAAAAACCCCGACAAAATGTGACACTTGTTGCTCTTCATTGGTCACTGAACTTATGGTCATTTCAATGGCGATATCGATACCATTTTTATTTGACTGCCAAATTTCACCATGCCATTGACGTTCTTCATCAAGGGTTGTCCAGATATGTTCATAAAAATCAGCACTGTGGTTACCTGAGTTGATGATATTAGTGCCGGCATCCATTGCTTCTTTTTCTGAGTAGCCAGTGATCGCAGTAAAGGCAGCATTGACGGCGACAATAGTGCGTGAGCGATGCATGATCATAACCCCTTCAGTGGTGTTTTTAAAGGCCTCGGCAAACAGCTTGATTTGCCGATGCATTTGCTGCTTTTCTTTACGTCTGCTGCGGCGGTTGTGGTAAATACTGTAGCCTAGTGCACTGCTGATAATGATATACGCGATATAAGCATAAATAGTTCGCCACCAGGGGGGAACCACAATAATTGTCAGCTGACGGACTTCGCTCCAGTCACTGTTAGCGGTTTTACTGCGTAAATTAAACGTAAACCGACCAGTGTCCAGGTGGTGGAGGGTGACATAATTATCATTGCCAATATCAATCCAGTCGGTGTTGGCTTGTCTGATTCGATAGGCATAGCGGGTCTGCTTAGGACTATTGTAGTTTAAATCAGAGAACTGGATTTTAACCGCATAAGCCAGATGATCCATGGTCACCGTATCTTTGCCAAGTAAAGGCTCAGTGTAATGACCACTCTCTTTTGAAAACGTCGCTTGTGTGAAAAGTAAATGCTTACTTATTGGCGTTTCGCTGATCGCTGCGGGGTTGACTGATGTCAGTCCGTTGGTGCTGCCAAAATACAGCAGTCCATCATTGCCCGTGGCATGGGCACCACCATTAAACTCACTGCCGGGTAAGCCTTGCTTAGCAGCAAACAGACGGGGCGGCTGGCCATTGAGGTTGTATTGAATCAAACCACTCATGGTACTTATCCAGGCCCCACCAACGTGGTCGGGCATAATGCCAAAAATAGTGTTGGTTGGTAAACCATTATTGATGCCGATATGGGTTACCAACGGTGCGGTAGACCTTTGTTTTGTACCATCAAGCGTAGTAAAATCCAGAGTGGTAATGCCATTACGGGTATAACCGACCCAGATCACCCCTCTTTTAACCTCGGCGATGGTGGAGATTGCATTAGTTTCGCCCTGATAGGACGCGGGTCGGTGATTGTGCTGCCACAAAAATCGGTCGAAATTGTCAAGCTCGCGATTATAACGGTTAAGCCCATTGTTGGTGCCTACCCATATTGTCCCATTGGCGTCTTTAAACAGCTTGGTGATCGAACTATTTTCACTGAGACTGTGCTCATCCTGAGGCGAATGGGTATAGCGGTAAAATTGTTGGTCAGCGGTGGGGTCGCTGACCAGACTCAGACGATTAAGTCCACCTTTGGTGGCTATCCACAATTGTCGGTGATCATCGATTTCCAGATCATAGATAAAGTCATCGAGCAAAGAAGTGCTGCTATTACTTTGATGTTGCCAGGCAAACACTTGTTTAGTGCGAGTGTCATAATGATTTAGACCTTTGTTGGTTGCAATCCACATAGTATTGGTCTGTTTATCGCTTTTGAGCGCATGGATGCGATCACTGAGCAGTATTTGTTGCTCGTGTGGTTCTTTAAACAGGCGAGTTATCGTCTGACGGTCAGCAGCAATACGATTAAGGCCCTTTTCTGTGCCTACCCAAAGGTTATTTTGTCCGTCTGATTCAATGGACCATACCATGTTATGAGACAGTGAATTGGGGTTATCCGGTTGACGAGTGATATGACCAAAGGCTTGGCTCATTGGATCCCAAATATTGACTCCATTACCCTCGGTACCAATCCATAATAAACCGCTGATATCAAAGAATAATTTACGCAGGGCGTTGGAACTCAAACCATGCCCGATAGCCGGTTGGTAATCATAAAGCTGATAAACATTATTACGGGCATTAAATGACAAAATACCATGACCGTAGATGGCTACCCATATATTACCGTCTTTACCTTGGGTAATAGAACGAATACGCTGGCGCTCCAGATTGGCCATATCCAGTTGATCAAGGATGTTACCCTGGGACTGCTTGTGGTAGAAGTCATATTTGACTAAACCCTGATTGGTGCCGATCCATAAAAACTCCCGGCGATCAAAATAGAGCGCCCGCACTTCATTGGATGACTGGCTGTGAGCACCATCTTGATAATAGAGCACCGAAAAAACCTGCTTTTTTGGGGCAAAAAGGATCACCCCTTTGTCTTTGGTGCCCAGCACCAGTAATCCATCCGGGGTTTCTGTCAGGGTAATAATTTGATTGGCATCAGGCATGATACGTTTGGGCACCTTGTGCACCTCAAACTGCTTGTTCTGGTAAGAGTAATGCAGCAAGCCATCTAAGGTGGCCAGCCACATGCTACCATCACTGTGTTTGACTATTTGACTTATGTTACGTGATGGTTGGACGGATGAGTCAGGTTTAGCCGCTGTGGGGTGATTGTCTGCGACGGCTAATGGTATCAGCTCATCTTTTAACGGATCGTAGATGAGGACACCATTATTACTGCCAATCCACAGGCGCTGAAACTTGTCTTCGTTGATACTGGTGATATGACTGGTGGTATCAGGAATGATTAAATGGGTTGCTTTGGCACCATCAGAGGAATGTTCTTTAGTGTGTTCTTTATAAAGGGTTGGCTGATTAATGACGTGCCCATCGTAGCGATTAATGCCATTTTCAGTCGCCAGCCAGATAAAACCATGACTATCTTGAAAAATTTCGTGCACAGAACTTTGCGACAAGCCATCTTCGACGGTGAGTTGACGTACAATCATTGCACTGGTGGTGTAAGCATAGGAGAGGGTGGCATATCCCCAGCCGCTTGCAAGTACACAAAGCAATAGTAAGACCTTAATTAGCTGGGGCATAATTGTGGGTTATCAACTTATTTGTGGTGATTTTGGCTTTTTAAATGCTTGCTTGACTGGCAAACCATGGTTTCAGTTGGTAAGTATTAACTATAATCCCGGATTTGTAAAAGTTAAAATGCAGTCTAACTGACTAGCGAACTTGCTAGAAACAGCCATTTATTGGCAGATTTGTTGTTTAGTCTGGCAAATGGTTTATTTTTGAACATTTAACTTCTCTTGTTCAGGGCTTGGGCTGGCGATTGATTTTGCTACCGAGGGTTTGGCGGCTCAGGCTAAAAAGTGTCTGTCATTACTGATTGATTCGAATCTTGCCAATTATTCGACTAATCAGGCTATTGATGATTTTGAGGCGGTCAGGGTGGCACTAGAGCGCCATATGGTTAGAAAATAGACTCACCAGAATGTCTAAAAATTGAGAATGTTCTGGTTTAATGATAAACAAAAGTGAATTCGCAACAAAAGGTTTTGTGGTAGTGTCAACGATTTTTAGACATTGCCAAGGACGAGTCTAAAATGTCCGTAAACGGCGTTAAATCCTTTTGTTTACGAAAATTTCAGTTCTCGCTGGTGAGCGATTTCTAACCATATGGCGCTCTAGGTTATCGTCAGTTTCACCTCTACGGAGGCTCTTATGGTACCCGTGCCGGTCTGGTTTATTAGCGACTTTGAGCACTGTATCAACCCAGCAAATGCTCATGCATCCGGTTAGTGGTGTGCAGCCGTTAATGCGACGGATGATCATTATGATGGCTAATATTGAGTATCCTATATTGGGCTGGCTGGATTGTGCATTATCTCACGTCCGGCAGTAGTTTTCAGAAACACGCGATTTAAGGTAAACCCATTTTAGGTTTTTTCTTCTCCTGTGAGATATCTGCCATAAACCCAGGGGGAATAGATCACCCCAATTGGCGGCAATGGATCAACGCCAACCCTGTTTTGCTGTGACATACTACTGCCTAAATATTCGCATGAGATCATGCAGTGAAACTTCGTCCACCAGAACCGCCACAGTTGCCAGTGCTGTCA
>JBLHHD010000165.1:0-6655 GCA_047614605.1 Alteromonadaceae bacterium | reverse complement strand
TACAACACAAAGCCAAATTATTCTTAACCCTTGCCGAACAGGCTAATTATCAGCAAGGGCGATTTCAATCGCTGTTTGTGCTGGCTCAACACATTAATGACAAGCACTACAGCGCTTTTTTACTGGCACTGGCACAATACCATCAAGCGGTAATGCACGGGCGAGGTGCCCAACCCTCACTATTGATAGAAGGTCAAACTGTACGCTCAATCGTTGATATCGCCCCCAAAAACACAGCAGACATTAAAGCCAGCCTTGAAAATCTCAATAGCGCCAATAACGGTTACTACATCAGAACAACGGCCCGAATCTACCGGCAACTATTTGCCAGCCCGCCCATCACCTAGCGGTTTGAGAGTAATAACAATGACCAAAAATAACACCATCAGACAAGCTTATCAGGCGTTACTGGCTAGTTTTGAAGCGCAAAGCATTACCTCCATGTTATTAACCACCTTTAATTTTTCTGCCGGATTTTTTGAACAAAATCTCTTGCCGCTCATAGGTGACAATGACGCGGCAACCGCTGTTCACCTCAGTACAGCGCAAATCAACGAAACCTTATCTAAAACCTGTGTCACTGTAGTGTGTGATCGCACCACCAATCCAGAGCCAAAGGGCAACTACCGCTATGGCTTACTGGCCGTAGGCTTACAAGAAGCTTATTTTCATCCCAAAATAATGCTTGCCACCGGTACTTTAATGGGCGGTAAACCCGGCGCGATGTTAATGGTCGCCAGTTGTAATCTGAGCCTCAGCGGTTGGGGCTTAAACCGGGAGGTTGTCGGTTGCTGTCAAGTCACCATGAAACAACACCAAGCGCTTATACCGTTGCTTGAATGGATCAAAACCGCCGCTGATGAGCAAATGAACCTGCTTAACTTATCTACTGATGACAAGCTCAAAGAAGAAGGTGATATCCGTAATAACCTGACCAATATGCTGGCGTTTATTCAGGCCCATTGTACTGACCCCTTACCTAACCAACCCCACTTTTATGCCCGCATCCCGGTTAAACGCAAACAGAACCCCAGTGATAAACCCGATGATAAAGCCATACAAGGGTCGTTTTTATCGACGTTAATTGAGCCGCTGGTGACTGATCATGCCAAACCGTTTAAGCACTGCCAGCTGGTATCGCCTTTTTGGTCACAAAGCCTCTATCTCGCCCCCTTATTTAAACAACTCAATACTGAGCAACTGTTAATTGTGCCATCAATTAATAACCAAAGGGCTTACCAGTTACCCGTGTCTGTCAGGGAATATTTAACCAAAGCGAAAATAAATCACAATTATCAACATTTTAGCCAAAATGACCGTTATACCCATGCTAAATCAATCCGCCTTACCGATGCTAAACATGTCCATTATTTGATTGGCTCAGCCAATTTCACCTATGCAGCGATGGGGTCACTCAAACAGGGTAATATTGAAGCGATGTTAAGTTATTCTATCCCCGTCTCACAAAGTGCCAAGCAACCAATGCAAACTTTTGCGCTAGACGATGTACAGTGGGCTGATGAAAATGAGTTGCCAGAGCATGCCCCGCTTATCCCTCCTTTTATCGCTATAGGCAGCTATGACTGGCGCTTGCAAACCTTTAAATGCGTTGTGCAATGCTCACCTGAGGTATTTGGTGATCTAACCTTAGTCAGTTTTGGTCAACAAAAACGACCCACACAACACTTTACCAAACGACCCAACGACCTTTATTGCGCTGAAATTAAAATTGGCCTTGGCCAACCGGTTTATCACTTTACCCTGTATTATCGCACCGCGCCAAGCGACAAAAATGAACCTGAGCAACGCCACACTTATCAAGGCTTAGTGACTCAGTGTAATGGTGAATATGATCAACTCGGTTATTCGCCCAAACCTGACCTGGGCACGATTTTGGCTCAGTTGAGTCGCTTAGACCTACAAAAAAATCCCGGCAGAGGGGGCGGTTTTAGCACAGAAACCGCCTCATCAACCGACGAAGCCCTAGCGCAAAGCAGTCAAGTGTTTGATTTTTTCTCAATGTTTCAGGCGATTTATAAAGTCAGGGATTTTTTTGCACAACACCCCAAATTAAACCCTTTTGCAAGTTCAGCCGCCAACTCACTGGCGGTGATATTCAGAGCCGTTATCCTTGAAGAACCCGCAGGTGATAGCCAAGACCAACAACTGATCAAACATTTTATATTACTGAGTGAATTACAAGTCGCTGCCAGTAGTTTAGCCGCACAACATCCAGGCAATGAAAGTAAAGACTTGCTAGCCGCATTAGCAGCGCACCTAACCCAACTGACACCCCAGTTCAAAAAACTGATAGCCCGCTCAGTGATGCTCAAACAATTTATCCATTATGAAGGTGAGACTAAAGGCGAGAATAAAGGTATTGGTATCGATGATGACGCGGTTGAGCGTGTTTACCGCTGGTTTAAAACACAACTGAGTGATTATTATGAATGAAAAACGACCGTTACCCCAAGACACCCTATTAAACAGCGAAGCGGCTGAAGTTCGTCAATATATTGCTTTTGACGGTTCGGGTAAAAAAGATCATTCACCTCAGGCCAAGTTGCAAAGTATTGGTGTGGCGGCTTTGTGGCACCGGATTGAAGAAGACCATTTTGCCTACCTTGCTGATGAGGTCGGTATGGGTAAAACCCGTCAGGCCATGGGAGTGATCGCCACCTTGTTTTTGCGCAAACCCAACGCCCGTGTAGTGGTGATTTGCCCAGGTAAACCCTTGCAGGAGCAGTGGCAAGCAGAGTGGGCAAACTTTGTCAGCGGGTGCTTGTTAGTCACTGACGGCGTATTAAAATCGCCATTAAACCATGATGTGGCGATGCCAATGACGCTGCATGACCGCCTGAGTCAATTTTCAAGGTCGCTGTTACTTGATGATCAACGTATTCATCTACTGCGTTATTCGTCGTTTAGCCGCCCCATCGGTTTTCATAAAGCCGAAACTGTCGATGACATTCAGCAGGCTTACCAGCACAAATTACACGAAATTGGCATCGCAAAATTGCCTGCGCAAGCGCTAGAATCAATAGCCGAAGTCGACAAAAGTACAGATGACTGGCGTTGGAAGTTAACCGACAGCCTCAATAAACAATACGCCCAACAACTGCAGATTTTATTACGAGACGATGCACGTCCCATCGACTTAATTGTCTGTGACGAAGCGCAATACCTGCGCCATGTCGGCAATGCCCGAAATACCAACATTAAAGCGTCTTTAGGTTTCAAGCAGACTAAATGGCTATTTCTTAGTGCCACACCACTGCACAGTGGTCCCCATGATATACAAAGCCTGGATACCTATTTATGCTCCCATGGCCGTGACGACGATACAAAAGTTTGTGTAAACAATAGTTGTGTCAATATCACCTCAAGAATGAACGGCAAGCCGCACAGTCATGAACCAGAAAACGTGGTGAGTATTTTATCCGAGTTTTTGCTGCGCCGACCAAGGCAATATGTCGACAAGCAATCCCTTCAATATAACAAAGTGGCCTACCGGTGTTATCAAACCGACCCAGCGGTGGCCAACAATGACGCTTTTTCGAGTATGGTCACCGCACTGGTGCAAAAACGTCTGGTAAAAAGCCTCGCGGGCAAAAACAATAAATTCAGGCAAGGTGAATGCTCTTCATTTGAATCACTGGCCAGCTCTGCCGGTAACGAAAACTATAAAAACTGTGATGGTGTGTTACGTGCTATCACCGAAATGGAAGGTGGTAACAGCGCCGCCGGAACAACTGAACAAACCCCTGATCGATTCGATATCGACCAATTAAATCAATCACTAAGAGATGCACTAACAGGGCATGAACTGGTTAATGAAGCCACTGCCAAACAGCTACATTTACCCCATCCCAAGCTCTATCACGTAGCGGATAGCTTGGCACAAAAATGCCTCAAAAATGCACCCAATCACAAAACCCTGGTATTTGTCAGGCGGTTGGATACCGTGCTCGAATTACAGGTATTATTACAGCAACGGTTTCAAAAAATCATTGATCAACGGCTTGATAGCTGGGCTAAAGTCATCGCCAAAAATGGTTTAAAAGGCCGTAAAACCGCTACGTTTAACCGCTATAAAGACTTTTGGCAGGGTAAAGATAAAGACCCTCAAATAATCTCACCCGATCACCACACCGTTGATGAGAAGCAACACCAAGACGGCCAAGACGACGAAAATAATGATGATGATGGCGGCGTAGCGAGTCGCGCCCGGACACTACCGTATTTTCAGGCAATCCGAGCCAAAAGTGCTCAACAGGATGAGCGTGGTATGTTGTTTTCTTTTCGAGAAAAAATATTACTCGCCAGTGATGCAAAACGCAGCGGCACAAATCCTTTGGCATTTTTACTCCCCGGTGAGGCTGAGCAAACAACCCATTGTCAAAACCCCCACTGGCGGGCGCTGGTTGATGTTATTTATGACAATCAAACCGAAATACCCCAATGGCTATTTGAACAAAGCTATGCGGCTGACATAAAAACCCTCAAAGGTTGTTTACTACTCAGTATGCGCCACGCTGACTTTTTGCTTGAGCTGTATATATTGGAGTACTTTGTCGACATTAACACCCAGATTAAAACCCAGATTAAAAGCGCGCATAAAGGCAGTCATAACTTAAGTGACAAATTGGTGTGGTTGTTAGGCCAGGCAAAAACCGCTAGCTTTGGCGATACTGATTTAACTTGTTATCTCAATAACTGGCGTCAGCGGTTAAAAAACTGGTGTGAGCATTACTCATTGATACAACAAAAGTGCTTTAAACATAATCACAGCATTAATGGCGAATTTACCCGCATGGGGCCTGTAGTGGGTCGCTCCGGCAGCATTGCCAATAAATACGCGGTCACCCAGTTCAAAATGCCCTGTTATCCCAATATTTTGATCTGCACCGATGTGTTAAAAGAAGGGGTGGATATGCATCTGTTTTGTGATGAAGTGATCCATTACGGTGTGGCCTGGACATCGGGTGATTTAGAGCAACGTATTGGCCGGGTTGATCGCGTCAACAGTTTGATCCATCGACGTATACTGCAACATGAGGGCGAAAGAGACACCGTACCAACACTTCATACGGGGTTTCCTTATCTGTCCGGTACGCTTGATCAGCATCAGGTGCAAAGAGTGATCAAAAACAAGGTGGCCAGTGACAGGTTGATGGACTTTGGCAAATCCCACGACGAAGTGAAAGATATCTCGATTGATGAGCTGGTCAAATCCGAGCACACCAGCCAGGTAACACAAACCCAACTTGTCGCCAAAGAATATATTCCTACCTCACTGCGTTTTAGCGGTAAACAACTTAGAACCTACACATTTGCTTATATTAAAGATTTACCCAGGGATGATTTTCAAAATATCAAAGCGGTCCTTGATGAGGCCATAACGAATGACGCCGGGTTGCTTGCAACACTGACTTATCATTCGTTACACCCTATTGCGGCAATAGCGCTTAGCTATCAGCTACCAGAGCCTCACGCTGATCACGCCAACACACTGGGTGATAACCTAAAATCAAAATGGACCTATATAAAGCATAACAAGGGGCAGAAACAGTACCGATGGTTTCAAAATGTTTCGTGTATTGTGCCACTGAGCTTATCAAAAACACAAACCATTAAAGTGATAGCCCAATTGACCGCATCTACTGCGGTCGTTGAACCCACCGCTATCAGCCAGCTTACTATTACCGAGGCTTTTAAGGCTAATGGTTTTGAGTTTAACAGCCAATTCAAAACCCTTGCGCTGACCCACGACGATCACATTGCACCTTACCAGCAAACCCAAAACCGTAAACAAACGGTCATTATAGAAAGCATCGGTGAACTACTGCTGATCCGCTCGCCAATCGTTACCATCACCGACTTAGCGCTCCAAAACAAAGATCTGGCCCAATGGATTGGTGAACAAAACAATCCATTGTCATTTGGTTACCTTAATGATCATGCCGATATTATCTGGTTTTGCTGCCTGGTTGCCCATCCTGTGCAATTGGGTGCTGATTTTAACCACTTAACGCAAAAAATATCAGCTACCGCAGACCGCCTCCAGCAACTCTATACCGCCAATGATAAAGAGGATTGGCTGTACCAGGCAACAACGCCGATAAAAACGTTACTGGCTGATAGTCAAAATAAAGCCGATTTTAATCAATTAATTAGCAACGACCCCAAAAATTAAAAACACCCTCAGTCGCTGGCAAAAAGCCCTTTATATGGATGTTATTAATGCCATCGCCGATGAACTAGACATAAAAGAGGACAAGCGTGAGGCCGCTTTTGGCAACTTGCTGCACAGTAAACGTTTTGTTCGACACTGCCAGTTGAGTTTAGCCATGCCACAAACCCCGTCTTACGTTTTAGTATGAACAACTATCTCGATATGAATGATAACATTTGGCCAAATTGCCCCCAGGGGTTTCCAATGATGTGCTGGCAGCTGGCAATAAATACCACGAAAAAGGGTAGAACACCTGAAATTCCGCTTGATGACTGGGATGCCTTGCCGCACAACAATAACGAAGAAGGTTGGCAACCGACTACATCGGCGAAAAACACCCAGCTATTTACCTGGCAAGAGCAAAACGAGCCTAACCGCTGGCTGGTTTTGTATCACCCGGTTTATTTACTGGATGGCCGA
>JBLHHD010000164.1:0-6665 GCA_047614605.1 Alteromonadaceae bacterium | reverse complement strand
AATTCTGGCTTGATTGCTTTGCAATGTAGGCACAGTAACCGTCTCACTGCCATCATTATCAGTACCACTGATCATCGTATTGGAGAAACTCACCCCGCCGTCGGTCGACAGCAAAATATCAACCTGTGAACAGCTTACCGGTGACTGGTCAGTATTGGCGACATTCCAGCTTACAACCACACTTTGTCCTACACTCCAAACCTCTCCCGCCGCTGGCGTGTTAATCGTTAGTGGTCCGCTATTACCATCCACGGTCACTACCATACTATCGTTGCCGATATTGCCTTGGCCGTCTCTGGCCGTCAGGCGAAAATTCATGGTTCTGCTGGTCGTTGCGTACGTCTCCCCTATGACAGTGGTATTTCTCATCACATCAGCCAAACGAGGCAAATAACGCTCACTGCTAGCGCTTGGTGTCCAGGATCGAAATAGAGGTCTGCTCCCGTCATCGACCATATCAGCACGGGTTGATTCCCCAGCACCTAAATCAAATTGCTCCCACACATAAGTCAGGCTGTCATTCTCGGCATCGGTTGCCGAACCGCTTAATTTAAGGGGTGTTTGCTTCGGCACCGTAAAATCATTGCCTGCCGAAACAACCGGCGTTTCATTGTCTAGTGCCGCACTGGTGCCACAAGTCGAGTTATTAGCAATAAACGTGCGGATTTGATCCAGTGAATAAGCATGGAAATAGGGATCTGAATTACTTTGTAAATTTTGCTCGCCGCAGATACCGGCATAAGCCATGATGGTCGCTCCACTGCCCGGCTCGTAAGCCGCACTGGCTGCTCTGTTGACACAAGAATCTTCTAAACCATTAAAAGTATGATCGCCACCAAACTGATGCCCTATCTCATGGGCGACAAAATCAATCACAAACGGATCACCCGTTGGGACGGGTGAACCGGTAACGCCCTCTGCTTTTTGAGTGCCACAAACCACCCCAAAACCCGCCAAACCACCACCACTGGTATTAACAATATGGCCAATATCATAATTATCAGTACCAATGTTACTTTCAAGTACACTGGTATTAGTATCAATATCACTGAAGGCATCATTAACGTATGGGTCGGTATCCGGGTCGGTAAATACCACAGTATCGTTATTACCAACCAATACCAGCGTAGATGAGGTATCCACTTCATAAATCTCATTAACTCGATTCATCATAGTGACAATAGCCGCCTGCCCCAGCTCTTTAGTACCCCCATGGAATTGGGTGTATTCACCGGAAGCGGCAACTGCCAGGCGGTAGGTTTTATGTGTCTCACCAGCCAGTCGTTGGGCTTGTTGCGGTAGTTGAACCTTAATAGGGCTTACTGAGTCTTGAGGGTAACGGCGAATGCTATCGGTGTGAGGCTCATTTAGCGGTCTGGCATTGTGCTTGTAATAACTGATATAAGTGCTGTTATTACCTCGTTGCAAGGGATCAATAAAAACCATTTTTCCGTCTAATTTAAACATCCCGTGAAAACCCTGTGGGGTGATATCAAAACGTCCCGCATTAGCTTTGTTATCCAGCTGATAACCCTTAAAGGTTCTAATCGAAGGGTACTTTTTCCCCAGCTCAGCCTCATATACGGGTGCGTAGGTCAAACGAAACACAGCCGAGCTGCCATCAGGCAATGGTAATGACAAGGTATATTGCTTGCGAGTCAAATCATATAACTGATGCTCAAGCGGTGCCATTTTAGCCTTGAGCAAACGATATTCAGTCGCCAGTACATTAACTCGCTCAACCTCATTGAGGCTGCTTGTTTGTATCTGATGTGAGCTGAGATCCTCGAATATCGACTCACTGCCAAGTGCCCCAAGGGGGAACCAGTAAAGTAAACCAATCATTAAGTAGCGAATAAAGGCATTACCGTCAAGATCTATTGTGTTCATCTGTTCCTCGATTTTTAAATTTGTTGTTACTCAAAAAAGTGTAGAACAAAACAAAGGGATATGTACAGTTTTGAACAAAGCAAAACCCACCCGTTGTTCAATAATGGTGATAACCGTCAATTAAGCGACCTGGCAGCACACGATCTGGCTTGGTGTTCTTTTAATAGGTTCCGCCTTAGCGGGAATGACGTTAGATATTTAGGTAATTAATAATGCAGAGTTTACGTGCCGTTGTTTAAGGGATGGCTTCGATTTGGGGTTGATGGTGGGAGTGAAATAATACACTGACAAAAAACGGGCATAACGCCCGTCTTTAACCTGTATTAAGCGTTAGCTTAAAATCAGAACTGGTTCATGGTGTTGTCTTTACCTTCAGCTTTTAATGCCTGATCACCAGAGAAATACTCTTTATGATCATCACCAATGGCAGAACCGGCCATTGCTTGATGTTTAACACAAGCCAGACCCTGACGGATCTCTTGACGTTGCACGCCTTTAACATAAGCCAACATGCCCTGCTCGCCAAAATAACCTTTAGCCAGAGTGTCAGTAGACAATGCCGCAGTATGGTAAGTCGGCAAAGTGATCAGGTGATGAAAAATACCCGCTTGTTTGGCCGAATCTGACTGGAAAGTCCGAATTTTTTCATCGGCTTCCAAAGCCAGCTCAGTATCATCATATTCAACACTCATCAACTTCTCACGAGTAAACGGGCTAACATCGCGACCCTGCGCCTGCCAGATATCAAACACTTGCTGACGGAAGTTAAGTGTCCAGTTAAACGATGGTGAGTTGTTGTAAACCAGTTTAGCATTTGGTACTACTTCACGAATGGCACTAACCATTTCACCAATTTGACCGATGTGAGGTTTTTCGGTTTCAATCCACAACAAATCTGCGCCATGTTGCAAACTGGTAATACAATCAAGAACGACACGCTCAACACCTGTATCGGCTTTAAATTTAAATAAGCCATTAGGCAAACGAATCGGTTTAACCAACTCACCATCGAGTTTGATCACCAGGTCACCATCATTAACATCAGCGGCACTGCTAACCGGGGTAGTATCTAAAAAGGCATTGTACTGGGCAGCGAGATCATCTTTACTTGCTGAGACCGGAATTTTTTGGGTCAAACCAGCACCCAAAGAATCAGTTCGGGCGACAATCACCCCATCTTCAACGCCCAACTCAAGGAAGGCATAACGTACAGCATTGATTTTAGAAAGAAAATCTTCATGAGGTACCGTTACTTTACCGTCCTGATGCCCACACTGTTTGGCATCTGAAACTTGATTCTCTAGCTGGATACAACAAGCACCAGCTTCAATCATTTTTTTCGCCAACAAATAAGTGGCTTCTTCATTACCAAAACCAGCGTCAATATCGGCGATAATTGGCACCACATGGGTTTGGTAGTTATCAATTTCATTTTGCACGGCGGTTACGTCGCCGCCATTAGCTTTAACTTCGTCGAGTTGTTTGAACAGTAAGCCAATTTCGCGGGAGTCGGCCTGACGCAAGAAGGTATAAAGTTCTTCAATCAAAGCGGGAACCGAGGTTTTCTCGTGCATGGATTGATCCGGTAAAGGACCAAACTCAGAGCGTAATGCGGCAATCATCCAACCTGACAGATACAAATAACTTTTGTCGGTGGTACCATAATGTTTTTTCACTGAGATCATTTTTTGCTGACCAATGAAGCCGTGCCAGCAACCCAATGACTGAGTATATTGACTACTGTCACGGTCGTAATCGGCCATATCTTTACGCATGATAGCGGCGGTATATTTGGCAATGTCCAACCCGGTTTTAAAACGATTCTGCATTCTCATTCGGGCAGCCGACGCCGGGTTAATACCTTTCCAGGTGGCTTGTTTTGACAATATTACAGACGCTAAGGTATCGATTTGTTGATGATAGGTTGACATAACGGTAACTCTCCAAAGTGGAACAATTATTCTTCTTGTTGTTCTCGGTTTTAATCGGTTTTTGATGGCAGTTATAAGGGGTGATGTTAACCCCGCTGCTCACCGGACCCCCAAAGATTAAGCCCCTAAAGTATATTTAGGAAGTATATTATTGTTATCCTTACTATTCACAAGATAAATACCATAGAGTATTTACACTAGTCCTACCTGTTGGGGTGTTGTTTAAAAACAATAGCTTAGTAACCTTATTAAGTCATGAATAAAATGTTATTACGGAGTTAATTGATTTTAATTAGAGTGATCTTTCAAAAATTAATTGTCATAATAACCGCCATTTAATCGTTTATTTGGGTACCCTTGGATTATGAATCTGGCCAAAATTGATCTCAATTTATTGATTTATCTAGACGTCTTATTACGCGAAAAGAATGTCACCCGCGCCGCAGATAAGCTCAGTATTACCCAGCCTGCCATGAGTAACGGACTAAAACGATTACGCACCCTGTTTGACGATCCGATCCTGGTACGAACCTCAGAAGGTATGGAGCCAACCGAGCGAGCCAGGACCCTAGCCCCTGAAATAGGCCGGATCTTACGGGAGCTTGAAGCCGCATTGCAAAAAGATGAAGTGTTTGACGCCAAGCACTCCAGACGGGTTTTTAGAATAATGGCAAGTGATTACGCCGCTTCGGTTTTATTGCCTGATTTACTCAAACGACTGAGCAAAACCGCCCCCCATGTAACCATTGATATATTAACCCCCAGCGATGTGTCTTTTCATGATATAGAAGCGGGTAGAATTGATATGGCGATTAACCGTTTTGACAACCTGCCCGATTCGTTTCGACAAAAAAGCCTCTGGCAGGATTCATTTTCCTGTCTGGTCAGTAAAACCAACCCGGTGGCTGACTCCCTCGACTTAAAAAGTTATCTGGCGGCCAAGCATGTTTGGGTCTCTAAAACGGGTTTTGGTATTGGCGTTGGGATGAATCCCCAGGATGTGCAAAAACTTGGCTGGGTCGATGAAGCACTGGCCGCAATGGGCAAACAACGAGTCATCAAGGTATTCACCCGCAATTACCATGTGGCGATGCAATTTGCGCTTGATGATGATCTAATCGCCACACTACCGGCAAAAGCGGCGCAACTTCATGCTAATGATAACAATTTTAAAATTCTGCCACCGCCCTTTGACATCCCCAAAATAGAATTGAAAATGATCTGGAGTCCGTTATTACATCATGATGCTAGCCACATTTGGTTCAGACAGCGAATCGTTGAAGCCGCAGAAGGTACTGATTTTAACACCAAATCCATTCAGTAATTAATGCCATTGCTATAAGACTATTTTGTAGGGAGGTTAACGGGTATTTGTAGGACCGGCAGGAGCGAAGCGTCCCGCCGTGAAGCTATTTTATTGGTTCAAGCAGTCGTCTTACTCAACCAACCTTTTACTTTGCTGGGTTTCATCCAGAGCAAATTCAGTGACTTTGCTATCATCCCGGATCGCTGGTTTTTTATCAGCGGTAAATAGTGTGCCCATGTTGGTTTTGATCAGGTTATGAGACAGGTTATAATTCAGTACCTGAAACCTTTGCAGCGTTTGTGAGTGAACTTTTAACGGTATGGCTTTGGGGGCCAGCTGTGCCTGGGCCTGTACATCCCGTTGGGTTAATACTTTAGCGATTGCGTCAGAGAGATTTTGTGGTGCGCCCTGTGCTTGAGCTTCAACGGACACTAGGATCAATCCACTACCGACAACTAGTGCTGTTTTTAGTGCTGCCGCTACCTTTGATTTAAGTTTACTCATTATATCCACCTTCGTCATCTCAATTTACCCTAATTGCTTTAACAAACTGTTTGTGCAATATACAGACATAATTTTTGTTGTCAATTTTTTTGTGGTTTTTTTAACCGCTGGATAACATTTTTTTAATGCTCTGCTTCAACTGCGCTGATCTGTTGGCTTTTAGTAAATTAACCACTCCCTTGACAGACAAAGACTGATATCATCGACCCCGACAAAACCATTTCACAGGACAACCCTAACGTTGAGAGAATTAAAACACCTTTTTGATAATAATCAGGCATGGGCCGCTGAACTAAAACAACAAGATCCAGATTATTTTACGACGTTATCCAAACAACAAGCACCAGAGATCCTGTGGATCGGCTGCTCTGATAGTCGGGTGCCCGCCAATCAGATAATTGACTTGCCGCCAGGCGAGGTATTTGTCCATCGTAATATTGCCAATGTTGTCGTCCATACCGATATGAACTGCCTCTCGGTGATTCAGTTTGCGGTAGAGATACTTAAAGTAAAACACATTGTTATATGCGGTCATTATGGCTGTGGTGGCGTTATAGCCGCCATGGACGACAATGAATATGGTCTGCTCGATAACTGGCTCAGGCATATTAAAGACGTTAGTCGCTTTAATGCCGATAAACTACAGGGGCTGACAGAAGAACAAAAGCAAGACCGTCTGTGTGAACTAAATGTCATGGAGCAGGTTGCCAATGTGTGTAATACCCCATCAGTACAACGGGCATGGAAAAGAGGCGCGGAGTTGACTATCCACGGCTGGATTTACGACATTAAAAACGGCATTCTCAAAGACCTTCATGCCAGTGCAGATTGCTAGCAAGCTATTTATTTATCAACCACAGGTTTGACCACTAAGATTAACAACGGTTCTTTTGTCAAGATAGCATACATCCGTTGCGCTGTGGGATAGAATCCCCTTATGGTTTCTCCTCAACAGTGAATAAAACAAAACTATGATCAGTACCTTTGATATTTTCAGTATCGGCATCGGCCCTTCAAGCTCACACACCGTAGGG
>JBLHHD010000163.1:0-6670 GCA_047614605.1 Alteromonadaceae bacterium | reverse complement strand
CTTAGTCATCAAAACCAAACGCTTTACGCCAATCGGCATCAACAAATTTAGTCAAATAGTTACGAATGCCGTCTGGTAATACAATCACGCAGTTTTGACCAGCGTTTAAGCCTTTAGCCTCAGCATAAGCCGCCATCATGGCCGAGCCTGATGAACCGCCTACCAACATACCTTCTTCGCGCATCAAACGACGAGCCAGTTTGAATGATTCTTGATCGTTGGTTTTAACCCAGCGGTCAACGATACTGCGATCTAAAACGTCCGGGATAAAGTCGTAACCGATACCTTCAACGTGGTAGTTTTTAATTTCTTCTGGGCCAGCCAAAATTGAACCTTCAGGATCAGCGCCAACGATAATAGCGTTAGGGTGGATGCTTTTGATTTTTTTAGCGATACCCGTTAATGTACCGCCGGTGCCAACGCCCATGATCACCATATCAATGGTTTGGCCTTCCATATCATCAATAATTTCCTGACCGGTGCCATCAAAATGGGCTGCCGGATTAGAGTCATTAGCATATTGATCAAGAATATGGGCATTCTCTCGTTCTTGTTGAATCCGTTTTGCCACTTCAATATGTGAAGTCGGATCATCCCAGGCCGCTTCGGTAGGTGTTCTGATAATTTCGGCACCCAGTGCTTCGATAACCACCTGCTTTTCTTTACTCATTTTCTCTGGCATGGTGATAACAATCTTATAACCCAATGCCGCACCCGCCAAAGCCATACCAATACCGGTATTGCCACTGGTAGCTTCAATCAGGGTATCGCCTTTTTTAATTCGGCCAGATTTTTCGGCATCAAGGATCATTTGACGGGCAATACGATCTTTGGTGGAGCCACCTGGATTCATAAACTCACATTTAACCAGTAAGTTACAGTCAAAATCAGCAGCCATACGATTAAGTTTAACTAAAGGTGTCTTACCAATGGCCTGTACAATATTGTCATGGATCATCATAAATCTCTATATCGGCAAAAAATTTGCCTGCATTTTAGCCTTTACCACTGAATTAGGCCAGCCAAACACGACTTTATTCAATTGACAAATGTAACAGTACTATTCAGTGACCTTAAAATATGGACTCAGTGAAAATTTGGGTCTATATCCCAAAAGCCAAATAAAGCCTCTGTACAAATGGTTCAAAAGCAACAAAAAATCAATAATGAGTTATACTTAGCCTCAAGTTTAGCGAGGAACAACCATTTTAATTATGTCAGTCAAAAAAATCATACTCAGTCTGTTTATCCTCGTTGTGACCGGTGTTATCCTTTTCTCAGTGATAGCTTTGCAAAATGTTGATGTCATCATCAAAAAAACCATCGAAACCATCGGTACTCAAACCACTAAAACCCAGGTCAAACTCCAAGCAGTAAATGTCTCCTTACGCAGCGGACGTGGCGAGTTACTCGGTTTACAAGTTAACAATCCCAAAGGTTATTCGAGTGATTATGCTTTTTTGATGGATCAAATAGCCCTGCAAGTGGACCCTTCATCATTGCTTGACGACGTGATAGTGATTAACGAGATCACAATTGACGGCGTAAAAATCATCGCCCAACAGCAAGATTTAAACCACCTAAACCTGTACGCACTTTTAAAAAGCATTAGAGAATCAACCCCAGCACCACGGGCTAAAAACCCCGATCCACAAATTAAAAATAATGTGCGTATCATGGTAGAAAAAGTCACGCTCACCAACAACAACATTAAACTCATCAGTGAGCAACTTGGTGAACAAAGTATCGACTTTCCTGCCATCAACCTAACCAATATCGGCGATAAACAAACCGGCCTGCCACCTCATGAATTGGCCAAAGCCATTCTTAGCCCCCTACTAGCCCAGGCCAGTGGTGCGGTGAAAGCGAAATTGAAAGAATTGGCTAGCGAAAAAGGCAAAGATAAACTCAAACAGTGGGTGGATGACAAGTTAGACGACAAACAAAAGAAACAGGTGGGTAAACTTAAATCGTTGTTCGGTAAGTAATTTAATCTTCAGTAGGTAGTAATCTCAAGGTTTCATCAACACAATCGAGCAGACGAATAACATCGACTGCCTTGGTTAAGGAATGATTAAAACCCGCATCCATACCCCGTTGAATATCTTGTGGCATCGCTTGGGATCGTTGGTTGATTCGAGCGTCAAATCATCACACCCCGAAAATATCGCTTCCATTAATTTAAGGTTTAGTGGATCATCATCAATATACAAAATACGATACTGATTGGCTTTAACGATGATTTTATCGGCATATGAACTAACGGCAAATAAACCCGGGCAACTGTTATCCCCCCTGATTGACTGAAAACATTAATGGTGCCGCCCATCACTTCGACTAACTTTTGTGTCAGCACCCAACCGATACCAGTGCCCTCTATTGTACTACCTTCATAACCGAGGCGATTAAAAGGGGTAAATAATGACCGTCTTTATGCTGTACCCTGTGCTCACATTCATACCTTGGGGTTTCGGCTCTTTGGTGGGGCTCCAGTGACGCTTTAATAATACCAATGACATTAACTCACTAAGCTATTTTGCTTGTTAAAATGGCCACTGACTGCGTTGTTAATTTTGTATGTAGAACAACTATATACGGCAATTAACGCCTTGTCATTGACCATTTTCCCTGCCCAAAATTTAGCTTATTGAATTAATGTAACTGGTATAATACCCCAGTCATTTGGATGAACACGATCGCTCCAACTACTGACATTTTGTTTTATTTCGTCAATAGTCCAACCGAGCATTTCACACCAACGTTGATTAAACACCACTTTACCACTGGGCACATGCCAGCCCCACAAACCCAAATTACCAGCATACAAAGCCAACTCACAACGCGCTTGGGCTTGTTCAAGTTCACTGGTATTGATACCTTTCATTTTCTTCCTGCTAAAGACTTCCGTCTTGGTAAGTAGTAATAATTAATAAACCACCTGCAAATTATAGACACACTAATGAAAATAAATAGTTTCGACTGCAAACACTCGATTTTAACCTGTAACTTTGGTAGCTTGCGAGTATCAGTCAATAATCAGGACCCGCAGTGAACTTATCAAATTGGGATCGTATCGTTATAAAAATCGGCAGTGCCTTAATCGCCCCAGGCGGTGAAGCTGTCAGTGGCCATTATTTACTCGCCATTGCCCACTTTATTACTCAGTGCCGCAGTGCCGGAAAAGAAGTGATTTTAGTTTCATCAGGCAGCGTTGCCGCCGGTCGACAAGCCATTAACTGTGGTGACAATATCCCCTCAATTGCCAAAAAGCAGGCAATGGCGGCAGTAGGGCAAATGAAAATGATGGCCAACTGGCAACGTTTTTTTGATTTTCCCTGTGCTCAGGTACTGCTCACCCATGATGATTTGCGTGACCGTCGTCGTTACGTCAATATTAAAAACACTATCAGAGAGTTGCTCGCCAACGATATTTTGCCGATTGTTAACGAAAACGACACCGTTGCCACCCAAGAGCTAAAAGTAGGTGACAACGATAACCTCGGTGCCCTTGTCGCGCTGGTTAGCGAAGCTGATGCATTGGTGATTTGCTCAGATATTGACGGTTTATTTAATAACGATCCCAAATCTAATCCTGATGCGGTGCTGATCCAAAGCGTTGATCAAATTGATGAATCGATTTACGCACTGGCGGGCGGCACCACCAACAAAATCGCCACTGGCGGCATGTTGACCAAAATACAGGCGGCTGACAATGCCACCAGCCATGGCATTGATACCCTGATCATCAATGGTTTTAAACGAGAAAGTTTTGAGGCATTACTTCAGGGCACAGCCAACGGCACATTGTTTAAAGCCACCAAGACTAAAACCCGGGCGAAAAAACACTGGTTACGTTATACCCTCAAAGCCAAAGGTCAGGTGATCATCGATCATGGTGCCGTCAACGCGCTGCAAAACAAAGGGGCATCGCTACTAAGCTCCGGCATTATCGCCATGAATGGACAATGGCTAAAAGGTGAAGCGGTAGATGTGGTTGACCACAAGACCAATGACGTGGTGGCCCGAGGTATAGTGCAGTATGATGCACAGGACTTAAATCGGATTAAGGGTTGTCGCAGCAGTGAAATTGCTGCGATACTGGGTTATTGCCCCAGTGAAGAGGTGATCCACCGGGACGATTTGGCACTTTTTAGCGAGTAGCCATTTTAAAACAATCAAATGCCTTAAATATGGTACAAAATAATTCATAGCAGAGCAGAGAGCATCATGACTTTTTCAATGACCACCATGGCCGCACAGGCCAAAATCGCCGCCCATCAAGTGGCCGTGTTATCCAGTACTGAAAAAAATCAAGCCCTACAGCTGATGGCAAACAACCTGCGCAACAGCCATCAGGCCATTTTAGCAGGTAACAAGCGCGACCTGATACAAGCGACCAACCATGACTTGTCAGCGGCGATGATTGACCGCTTAACCCTCAACCCCGAGCGTATTGACGCCATTGCTGCTGCCATTGAGGAAATTATTGCCCTGCCCGACCCCATCGGCGAAATCAACAAAATGATCACCCGTCCCAACGGCATCCAGGTCGGTAAAATGAAAATTCCGCTGGGCGTGATCGCAATGATTTACGAAGCTCGCCCCAACGTCACCGCCGATGCCGCCGCACTTTGCTTAAAAGCCGGTAACGCGGTCATTTTACGCGGTGGTCACGAAGCCTTGCAATCGAGTCTTGCCATTGCCACATGCTTGCATCAAGCCCTTGAAGCAAAAGGCATTAACCCTGCTGCGGTATCAGTGGTCCCTGACCCTGATCGAAAGCACATGAACGAATTAATGACCCTGACCGACAGCGTTGACCTAATCATTCCACGCGGTGGTGAGGGACTGATAACATTTGTCTGCGAAAACAGCCGGGTACCTGTCATTCAACACTTTAAAGGCGTCTGCCATTTGTACGTAGACAAAGCAGCTGATTTAGACAAAGCCCTTAACATTTTAATTAACGGTAAAGTGCAACGCCCCGGCGTGTGTAACGCCCTTGAAACCTTATTGGTGCATCAAGATGTTGCCGCACAGTTTATGCCAACAGTTGCCAGCGCCTTTAACGAAAAACGAGTCAAAGTGCATGGTTGCGAGCGAAGTGTCGAATACTTTAACGATGCCAAACTGGCAACCCCTGATGATTACGACGCCGAATACCTGGCATTAGAAATTGCCATTCGCATCGTTGATGATTACGACCAGGCGATAGGGCACATTCAACACTACAGCTCAGGTCACACCGAAGTTATTATCACTCAGGACATCAGCACCTCGCAGCGATTTATCAAACAAATCAACTCATCCGTAGTAATGGTAAACGCCTCCAGCCGCTTCTCAGACGGCGGCGAACTGGGCCTAGGAGCCGAGATTGGCATCTCCACCAGCAAACTCCACGCCTACGGCCCTATGGGCCTTGAGTCGTTAACTACTGAAAAGTTTGTTGTCGTTGGTGATGGGCAGGTTAGAGGGTAGGTTAGAGGGTAGGTTTTGGTGAGTTGTTAAATGGTGAATGGGGGGATTCTGCCAGGCTGTCGAATACCCCCTGTTTTTCCGGGTTCAAATTTTACCAACTTTTGGATGGATTGTCATTTCACCAGCTTTTGGATGGCAGGAGCGGCAGCAGCGAAGCGTCCCGCGCGATGAATTTACCAATAAACCACAACCCATTGATAACCCTTGTATTTTTAAAATTATTTTTCAATTTATGCTCAGCGCTGTTGGCGCAGCGCCTAAGCGTCATAGCCAAAACCGGGGAAAGAGAAAGCGCTCATAAACAGCTAAGATTCGACAGCCAAAGTTGCTGCTGTCATGGTTCCTCCCTCTTTATCCTCGCCCCTCCCATCGTCATCCATTCTCTAACGTCACCTCTTGCCCTCCCATCGTCATCTTCGCGAATGTAGGGACCTAAGTTAAGAACGAAAGAGCAACTTTCACGCATCACGCCTGCTTATTGGAATACCTTGCACCACAAAAAACAAACCCACCACTTAAACAGCGCCACATAATGATGAGTCAATATAATCAAGCAGCCCGCATCACCATCGAAACTTCCAGCGCAAAGATTTTATCATCCAACTCTTGCGCTTGCTGTGGCGAGTGTTGTTGTTTAGCCAAATGACGTCGGCGAATATAATCGGCTAAATTAATAACCTCTGCTGATTGCACTCCTAAGCCATCGAGCACTTGCTCGGCTTTCTCCTTTTCGCCAGTTTGTGCCAATGCATGGGCATAAATAATTCTATCAGCCGGAAACTCAATCACCTCAGCCAAAGCAAAATTTTCAACCACTTGACTGGCCTGGTTTTGTTTTAAACGTAAAAGATTAAGCGCAGATTTAAACATTTTTTGTGATTTGGGTAGCGGGGCATTTTTAACGCCATCAAGCAATAACACCTCTGCTTCAGCGAAGTTTTCTTCTCGCAGATATAACATGGCTAATACATGCTTATCCCACCAATCAGCCAATTTAATAACATTTTCGTCCAGCAGCAATACCTTCGCTTCATCCAAGCGATTCAAATCAATCAATAAACACGCCATAGCATTCGTAACAACACGATCATTAGCAAACTGAACTTTCGCCCCTTCATACGCCGCCAACGCATCATCAAATCGTCCCATCGAACGCAACGTCTCGGCATAACCAGTTACCGTCACTGCATCA
>JBLHHD010000162.1:0-6671 GCA_047614605.1 Alteromonadaceae bacterium | reverse complement strand
ATTTAATGCATAAATCGCTTTGGTCATTCCCGGCATTCCAGCAGCGGTCAGCAAGTGACCGAGGTTAGATTTAACCGAACCCAATAATGGCTTGGTATCATAACGGCTGAAAAAGGTTTCCATCGACCCCAGCTCGACATTATCACCTTTAGGCGTGCCCGTTGCGTGACATTCGATGTAATCAACATCATGCGGATCAACATTCGCATTTTCATAAGCCCGCTCATAAACCAGCACCTGACCTTTGGTGTTAGGGCTTAAAACAAACTCCCCTTTACCATCGTTCGACAAAGCACCGCCTTTGATAATGGCATGAATAGTATCACCATCACGCACCGCATCACTGTGGCGTTTTAACACCATCATGCCAGCGCCTTCACCAGCAAACAGCCCTTGGGAGTTTTTATCAAACGGGGCATGGGTATTATTGGCCGGATACGCCTGGAAAATCGAAAACCCCATGTTAACGAACATGGGATCAGCGCCCGAAACAGCACCTGCAAGCATCATATCGGCTTTACCGGTATGCAAATAATCACACGCCAGCTTGACTGAATAACACGAAGAAGCACACGCCGCATCCAGTGAAAAGTGACTACCACCAAGCCCTGCGGCTTTGGCTAGTAACGCCGATGGATAACCCGCCACCAGCGCATTGTCTGGGTGAACATCAGCTGGTGCAGTAAAACTACTTAATTGAAAGTCTGGGTTAAGCAGTTGCTTTAAGGCGTTATCAACCACCTGATGATACAAAGGCATAAACAGATGATTTGACGATTTAGTCGGAAAGGACAAGTTGCCCAAAATCACCCCACATTTTGCCAAGGCATCGCTACCCCAGTAACCGGCATCTTTAAGCGCCTGTTGGGTCACATATAATGCCCATTGATTGAGATCATCCAACTGATTGAGGTGATCAGCATCAATAGCAAAACCGCTCGGATCAAAGGCAAAGTCACGGATGTAACCGCCGTCAATGCAATAAAACTTGTCGGTATCGCCTTTTTTACCGGTGTACTTGGCAGGGTCAACCCCCATCTGATCAACCGTGGCGATGCTGCGGCAGTCTTGTTTTTCGAGTAGTTGTTGCCAAAATTGTTGCGGGGCTTTTGACCCGGGGAATAAATTGGCAATACCTACGACGGCAATATTTTCCATCAAAAAATTCTCTTTGTTAGTGTTGCTGTACAACAATCGAACCATTAAACAAGCTGTCTAAATCCAGTGTTACCCCATGGCTGGCAAGTCTTGCCAATGCCCTTAAGGTATTAAGTTCATCACTGGTGCCTTTGGCGTTAACCGGGATAGTTGCATAAGCGCTCTTACCCAAACTATCACCCGAACGCTTACCCGAACTATCACCCGCTGGCACATTAAAATCGAGCGTACGAGTCGCCCAACGACATAACGACTTACCTGGTCCTATTTCCATAAACACCCGCGCACCTTTGTCATACAAGGTATTGATTAAACGTGGGTAATCTACCCTGTCACACAAGCATTTAGCGACACTATGAGCAATCGCTTTACTGCGCTGGGGAATAGGCAAATAACACGAGCTTGAATACATTTTGGTATCAATTTTGTCGGTCACCGCCATGGTATGCAGTTCGACCATATGATCGTACTCGCGCTGTGCTGGCTGACTGTGGATTGCATTAGCCATATTGAGCGGCATTGCCCACCAGCCATTTTTTGCGATGACCCGTTCGCAATCCGCCGGATAACCCCCTAACAGCAGGCTGTCCGGGGTGTTCACGATAGTGCAGTACACCCGATCTTCACCTTCAAGCGCCACCGAGACTTTATCGATAGTGGTTTTGACTGTGTAGGTTTCCCAGATTTTGTCGGTATTGGCACTTGGCGTAACATTTGATAAATCCCACTGCTCTTGTAATGACAATAACTCACCACATAGCTGATGGTTAAAGGTGTCAGATTGCGCCAAACGAGCACTTAACAATCCCGGCTGCTGCCAGCAACCAAGGGCAGCATACATGCTCACTTCGCCCATGCTGTAGCCAGTGGCATAATCGGCTTTAAGGGCAAATACATCTTCAAATACTTTGGTAAAGACACAAGCAAAACCGACCCCACATTCAGCAATATTGGCTAAATCGAACCGTAAGGCCAAATCTAGCTTAGTGAGGGTTTTGACATCCAATCGATTAATGCTGCGAGGGTTTAAGCGAGTATCTTTAAGGGTTTCGCTGATATCATCGGCCAATTCGGCGACTGGCTGATAAATTTGCGGAAACAGATGAAACAAGTCACGGCCCAACCCCAGATAGGTCGCACCAATACCCGGATAGAGAAAGGCAATGTTGTTTGCGCCAGTAACCGGATGAGCACTAAAATAGCTGCCTTTAGGGGTTTCCCATTCGCCACTGCGAGTTTCTTTACCGTGAGGTACGTTATTGGCTACATCGGCAAACGCATTGGCAACGCCGACTTTAGCCATTTTAATTTCGCGGCCTAAAGCTTTGCTTGAGTCGGCCAGTATTGACAAACGATAACGCACATTTGGGCTGTCTTTGTATTGCTCAAAGCAATGATGAGCCAGCGTATCAAGCGGCTGATCAGCTTGTGACTCCAGCGTAGCAATAGCATCAAGCAACTGGCTTTCGCTTTCACCGCCAAGCAAAAAGAGTTTAAGCGCTGAGCTAGCAATAAAGCCGTTTGAGCGCTGAGTATCTGACTGGTTTTCTTGTAAAACCACATGGCAATAGGCATTTTCAGTCTGGCAGCTATACGCGCCAACATGAGCATCACCATTGGCATGAGGAAACCACGGACGCGCTTCAACCGGAAAGTAAAACGCTGAAGATTGCCATAACGGCAAATCGCCATCAGCCACTTGTTGCCAACCACTAACCGCAGGAATATAGCGCTGATGCAATGAAATAACGGTTTTTAGTAACCCGGCCACCGATGAAAACCCAACCCCTTCGCCAGTCACTCCACGAGCACAACCTATAGCAGTATGTAATCGCTCACTACTTTGATAGGCGTTAATCAAACCATCACGCTCTTGTTGTGCAAGGGTCTTGTCTGCCAGTGCAGAAACTTCTAACAAACCCACCTGCTCAGCAGCAATGCCAGCGTGTGACAACGCATTTTTGGTCGCCGTAGTAATATCGCTGTCGGCATCAAAACCTGTGATGGTTGAATAGACATAAGCGCCGCTTTGCTCGTTAGTCAGCAGCAAGCCAGCAACGCCATCAACTTTGGCATAAGACTCAAAAGAGTGATCAAAGCTGATAGTGTTTTTTTGCAAAGTCGACGGCGAGGCCCCAAGGTTAACCCCAAGCAACGCCACTGTTTTACCTTGTTTGACCAACAAATGGCTGACCGTCAACGCTTGCGCTAAAGTCGGCACCACAAAGCAAGCTTGCATTATATGACTCAAACGATCAGCAATGGGTTGGTTACTACTATCGACCACCACTAAGGTGATTTCATTCAAATTTAATCGGTTAGCCTGGGCCATACGTTCAACGGATGCCCGGCAAATTGTCGCTACATCACCGTTGATCGCTCGATCGTTCGATAAGGCGAAACCCTGATAAAACGCCCGCTCTACCTGGTCGATATTTGCTTGTGCGCCAAATTGCGCATCAATCCCTATAACGGCAATCATGGTAATTTACTCTTAAACAAGTCATTGAGACTTTCACTGCCAGTCACCTCGGCTGATTTAATTTCAGCCAACAAGGTTTTATCCGCACCAATCAAATTGATATCGGCCACCAGGCTATTGTTGGTGTGTTTGACCACCACCAACTGCAAATAAAAGGTCTCACCAATCGCAGGATGGGCATAAACCGTCCAGCGTTGAGTCGCTGCCGGTAAGCTGCCTAAGCCCAGTTGACGACGGACCCAAACCAGCATGGCCTGATAAACCACATCATCAGAAAAAATATTCAGCGGTGACTCGCCCTGTTTATCAGCAGCAATGGCCGGTATTTGACAACCCAGCAACAACCCTTGCTCGTTGCAATGGAACACATCAGTGATCCCCTGCAAGCTTTCACCGTGAAACAAGGTGCCATCGGTGTATAGGTCATGTTTAGTTGCAGACAAAGCCGCTAAATCAATAGCCACCGCTTTGCTGGCTAACGGCTTAACCGCTAACCGCAACTCGCCAGCATAATGAAATACCGGTTTGCCTTTGCCATTAACACTGGCGATTTTTGCCCCAACGCGCAGGCTCGCCCCATCATCTTCAAGCAGGGTTAAGTCAATGTGATAGTCAGCCGCTTCACTGCCATCAAACACGATGCCTTTAAACAATTTATAGTTTTCAAGGCCCTGATAGTGATAACCGCTGTAAACGGCTTCACCCGCACCCGCCATCCACGCAATTGCGCAGACAGTCGGTAATACCTGGTTTTCACCAATGATGTGGTCAGCTAAAAAAACACTGTTAGTCGCTTGGATAGTTTTAGTTAAGCGACTAACTTGTGGCTTTTTTACAGAGGAGCCCTCAGTCGAAACAGTGCCCTCAGCTAGATCGTTACCCACCAAAATCTGTGGACTACGATTGCTGTCAGCAGCTAGTTCGCTAAGTAATAACTCAGCCCCCGAATCTAACGGAATGATATAAGCCCCACGCTCAGCAAACATCCGTTTAAGCTCAGGTGTTACCATGCCACCATCCCACGGTCCCCAGTTAAAGCTCAGTACTTGCGCCCCAGGATGAAGGGCTTTAAAGCGATAAGCGGTTTTGTTCAAAATTTCATTGGCAATCGAATAATCAGACTGGCCCGGATTACCGTAAAAGCCAGCACCGGATGAAAACAACACCACATGTTTGATATTGCTTTGAGTGGTACAGGCTAACATTGACTGCAAACCGTCGATTTTGGTGCGATACACCCAGTTGAAATCTTCTAGGGTCTTTTGTTCGATAAACTTGTCAGCCAGCACGCCGGCCCCGTGGATTAGGCCCGTGATATCACCAAACTTGGCGATAATGGGTTTAACCGCCGCTTGTACACTGTCGTTGTTGGTCACATCAGCTGACACATATTCGACTTGTCCGCCCACCGCTTTAATCGCTGCAAGGGTTTGTGCAATTTCGCGGTTCGCCAATACGGGTTTAATAAAGTTAGTCACTTTAACCGGTGTAGGTTTATCACCTGCTGCAATAAGCGCTTGCATGGCGGCTTTTTTCAGCGCGACTTCATCGTTAATACCGTTAGCCCATGTTGGCTCATCGGTGGCAAAGCTTGAGCGTCCCAGCAAGATAAATTGGCTTTGATATTCTTTAGCTAAACGGATAACGCAATGTGCGGTGACCCCTTTGGCTCCGCCACTGACCAAAAAGACTGAATTGGCATCAATGCTGTTGCCCGCCGTTAACGCGTAGCTGTCGGTGCTTTGACCAACCAAAGTCAGGCGACCTTGTTTGTCGACACCCACCTCGTTTAATGCGCTGTCGGCATCCAGTAATTCATCAGCAACAATTGCCGCCACTTTGTCAGCGGCTAAACGGGCTGATACATCGACGGCGCGACAAAACACGTTATCCCATTCGTGAGACAGGGTTTTAACCAAACCGTTTAAGCCACTTTGCACCAGATCAGTGGTCAGTTCGGCTCCTACAACACCTAATGCAACACCCAAACTACCGCCTTGACGAGTAACCGCCATAAAAGTAGGTCGGGCAACACTGGCCGCCCGGACATTACACAGCTTAGCCAGCAAGAAGGCCAACATCAGCCCTTGTTTTGCTGCTTGCGGATAATCGATAGTCTCAACGGTCACTTTAGGCTGCAGGTAAATCACGGCATCAAGCTGTACTTCGGTGACGATGGCTTTAATCTGCGCTTCGTCAAGCGACCCTAAGTTGACAATATTAATGGTTTTAGCAAAGGCTTTTTTCGAACCTGCTGTCACCCAAGCTGGTTTTAAGGCGGTGACATTCCAACCGTCCTTAATCAAACTAGCGGCCAAAGTGACTGCGCTGCCAGTACCGTCATCAACGATAAGCGCGTTAGCACCTTTGGCATTTTGATTGATTTTATTGACCGAACCCAAACGCGAAATGGCGACTGTAGCACTTGGCGAATGTTCAAATGAGGCGGCAGAAGTCGCCGCTTGTGGCGCTGCATCAGCAGTAAAGCTACTGACGATTTCGGCCAGCGTACGCATTTCGGCTAACGCTTCAGAGTTAACTTCTGGCAAACCCGGCATAGAGTCTTGTACGGCGCCGAGGATTTCAACTCGTTTGATTGAGTCGATACCCAAGTCGGCCTCCATATCCATGTCGAGTTCGAGCATTTCTACCGGATAACCGGTTTTATCTGCAACAACACTCATCAGGCTAGTGGTAAACGCAGCCACGGATACATCGCTATCGGCTTGTTCGACGACTGGCTCAGCGACTGGAGCTACTGCTTGAACCGGTGCTGCTTGAATAGGAGCAGGAGCAGCAACCGATACCTTGCTTTGCATGTAGCTAACAATTTCGCCCAAGGTGCGCAGCTCGGCCAAATCTTCTGGATTTAGCGCTGGCAGGTCAGGGATCGTTTCTTGTACGGCGCCCAAGATCTCAACTCGTTTGATTGAGTCAATACCAAGGTCGGCTTCCATATCCATTTCAAGCGCTAACATGTCAGCTGGGTAACCGGTTTTTTCGGCAACTACACTCATCATCACCGATTGGA
>JBLHHD010000161.1:0-6676 GCA_047614605.1 Alteromonadaceae bacterium | reverse complement strand
CCCAGCTTAATGACACCATTGCCCCCATCGAATTGCCGATAATGGCATAAAGTGGCTCAATGCCCAGATAATCGAGCAGCCGCTTTTGGGTCATTGCCATATCAGCCATACTGATCACCGGAAAATTGCTGGTCCAGGGCAGACCCGTTTGAGAATTAATCGTCATCGGCCCTGATGAGCCAAAACAGCTGCCGAGATTATTAATACAAATGACATAGAAACGGTTGGTATCCACGGCTTTACCCGGCCCTACCATTTCTTGCCACCAGCCTTTTTGCGAATTGATTGCGCTGCTCGCAACGTGACTACCTACGCTTAGCGCATGGTGAATAAGTACTACATTGTTTTTTTGCTCATTCAATGTACCCCAGGCTTCGAAACACAATTGCCACTGTGCCAAACTATCCCCATTCTCAAGCACTACTGGCGCAGTACTGGTAAACAATAAAGAACCATCGGGGTTTTCTGTTAATTTAAGCGACATAAGATTCCTTTACGAACACGAGATTATCATTTTAGCCCAGCAGCATAAGTGGCCTTTTCCCCAAAGTCCACCTTTGCGCGATGAAAATACTTGACAGGCCCCGTGACTCCTGAACTTTTATGATCAGCCAGGATGTTCAGCTAACTTACTCCATCAGCACGCCGTATTTAAATAGTGCAAAACTGCCAGGGTCCATCCGAGTCCATTGCTCATTTTCGGTGAGTGGCTTAGTGGCTATAATAGTTACTACATCATCTGGTGTGGTGACTTCTTGAAAATTCACCGTTAAATCTTGATCAATCAACTGGGCTTTGCCAAATGGTGCTTTGCGGGTGATGTAATGAAGGTTATTGCTACAATAAGCCAGCATATGAACCCCATCGCTGAGCAACATATTAAACACCCCATAATGTGCCATTTCCTTACATAATTTGGCGGCGTAACGCATCGCTGCCAAATAGCTGTAGGGACGTTTGGGAAATTTTCGTTTAAGTTCGTTCAATATCCAGCAAAAAGCCACTTCGCTGTCGGTGTTACCCACCGGCAGATAATTGTGGTTTTTTAACCACTGGTAGTTACTCAGCTGACCATTGTGAGCAAAGGTGATATTTTTACCCCACAGTTCTCGGGTAAACGGATGGGTATTTTCAAGACTAACCTTACCCCGGTTGCCCTGCCGAATATGGCTGATCACCGAATGGCTTTTAATAGGATATTGGGCGACAAATTTGGCGATTTTCGAGTTGCAGCTGGGCAGAGGATCTTTAAACGAGCGACACCCGACACCTTCATAAAAAGTGATCCCCCAACCGTCCTGATGAGGACCAGTATTACCACCACGTTCGATTAAACCCGAAAAACTAAAACAAATATCGGTTGGGGTATTGGCACTTAACGCTAATAATTCACACACAGTAATTTCTTTTTATAAGCTTGATATCAGGGAAGATAAAATCCATTGTATCTACAATTAACTTGTTGTCTATACTTTACAGTAGCCTACAGGGGTGACTATCATTTTTATCGGTACTCACTCAATGTAACCCGTCAATACAAACAGTTTTGGAGTAATAATGGCACTTTTAATGTGGTTAACCGTAATGACCACCACCTTGTGGATACTCGCTTATCATCGGGCTAGCCTAACCACCTTTACCATCGCTGCAACCGTGGTGATGGTGATTGGCAGTTTGGCTGGCGCTATTTCGCCACTTGCCTGGTTACTTTTTTTGGCGCTGGTTTTACCACTTAATATCAGCGGTATCCGTCAGCAGTACATGAGTCTGCCATTGCTAAAAATCTACAAAACCATCATGCCGCAAATGTCCCGCACTGAACAAGAAGCGCTTGATGCCGGAACTACCTGGTGGGAAGCGGATTTATTTTGCGGTAACCCGGACTGGAAAAAACTGCACGCCTACCCCCAACCCCGACTTAGCCCACAAGAGCAGGCATTTTTAGATGGTCCGGTTGAAACCATCTGTCAAATGACCGACGACTGGGAAGTCACTCATCAGCGGGCTGATTTATCACCACAAGTCTGGCAATACCTCAAAGACCACCAATTTTTTGCCATGATCATTAAAAAACACTATGGCGGACTGGCATTTTCAGCTTATGCGCAAAGTTGTGTATTACAAAAACTGTCCAGTAAAAGCAGTGTATTGTCCAGCACAGTGGGTGTTCCAAACGCATTGGGACCCGGTGAGTTATTGCAGTTATATGGCACTGACGCACAAAAAGACTATTACCTGCCTCGTCTTGCCAAAGGGCTTGAGATCCCTTGTTTTGCCCTGACCAACCCCGAAACGGGTTCGGATGCTGGTGCTATCCCTGATGTTGGTATCATCTGCAAGGGCGAATTTGAAGGAGAGCAAGTGCTGGGAATGCGCCTGACCTGGAACAAGCGTTATATAACCCTTGCCCCCGTGGCAACCATTTTGGGCTTAGCAATCAAACTGTTTGACCCGGATCAGTTGCTGGGTGATGTTGAAGAGTTGGGGATCACCTGCGCATTAATTCCCACCGACCTGCCCGGCGTCAAAATTGGCCGACGCCATTTTACCCTTAACGTGCCCGTTCAAAATGGCCCGACTCAGGGCCATGACATTTTTGTGCCGCTAAGTTATATCATTGGCGGTCAGGCCATGGCAGGACAAGGCTGGCGAATGCTGGTTGAATGCCTCTCGGTTGGTCGGGCTATCACGTTACCATCCAACAGTACCGGCAATATCAAAGCACTGGCTTTAGCCTCTGGTGCTTATGCCCGTATTCGCCGACAATTTAAATTACCGGTGGGTAAAATGGAAGGTATCGAAGAGCCTCTGGCCCGTATCGGCGGTTATGCTTATCTTTGTGATGCCGCCACGTCTTTGTCTGTGGGTGCCATTGATCTGGGCGAGAAACCGTCGGTTGTTTCGGCCATTGTTAAATATCATTTAACCGAAAGAATGCGCCAGGCCAATATTGATGCCATGGATATTCATGGAGGCAAAGGCATTTGCCTTGGACCCAATAACTACCTAGCCCGGGGTTATCAAGGTGCCCCTATTTCTATTACCGTCGAAGGAGCCAATATTCTGACCCGTAACCTGATCATCTATGGTCAGGGGGCGATCCGTTGTCACCCGTTTGTGCTCGAAGAATTAATGGCCGCCAGGCTTGACGATCAAAACCACGCGCTAAAGCGCTTTGATAGCGCCCTGTTTGGTCACATTGGTTTTGTCATCAGTAACGCTTCAAGAACGTTGTGGTTATCACTGACCAATGCTCGCTTGGCCAAGTCACCCTTTGATGATCCCAGTAAACCCTATTACCAGCAAATGATGCGTTTTAGCAGCACTTTGGCTTTTGTATCTGACGTGGCGATGGCGACCCTTGGAGGCGATCTAAAACGCAAAGAGCGCACTTCCGCCCGGCTCGGTGACATCTTAAGCATGCTGTACCTAACATCCGCCACCGTTAAACGTTTTAATGACGAAGGCAGACAAGACGGTTCTTTGATACTCATGCAATGGGCAGCACAAGATTGCTTGTACAAAGCACAAACGGCATTGCTTGAACTGGTTGATAACTTTCCTAACAAGATGATCGGACGGTTAGTTAAAGGACTGGTTTTTCCCTTTGGTCCACCCCTTAAAAAACCCTCTGATATGCTTGACCACAAGGTCGCCCGACTGATGCAAACCCCCAGTGAAACCCGCTCATTACTCGGTCAAGGGTTACATTTAAGCCGGATTGACAATAACCCGGTGGGTCTGCAGGAGCAAACGCTTGAAGATATTCTCAGCGCAGAGCCCATTTATGACAAAATCTGTCGGGCCAGCGATACAAAGCCGCCGTTTTATCACCTCGATAAAGTCGCCGAGATGGGGCTGGCCATGGGCATTATCACCGACCGCGAAGCCGATACCTTAAGACGTGCCGAAGCCGGACGGCTTAAGGCCATTAACGTTGATGACTTTGATCCAGCCGATTTGATGGTAGAGAAAGGGGAATTGGTTCAGGCTGTGCAGGTGGATGATGATAACGCAGCGGCTTAATCGTTTTGGTAACAGCGCAAGTTAACACCTGCGCTGGAGGCCATTGATTTCTAGTCAGCAATGTCTTTAGGCATTTCGTCTTTGATCTTATCCCAAAACTTGCCGCTTTCGACACCATAGCGACGAACGATAAAAATCGACTCATCAAATTTACCCTCAGCAGCACAGTCTCTTAGTTCGGCATAATATGCCCGTGCCAAGTCTCTGGATTGTTGGTAGGAGAAATAAAATGAAGCAATTTTAGAGTACAACCCTCTGAAACCATTTAACGTTAACACGTAAATTTTATTGGCAGAAGCGGTCGCAAACGCATGGTTTAAACGATAATCAAAATGAGCAAAGGCTTTGGCGTCTTCTGGCACAGCGGCGCTTTGATCCAACGCTTCAAGGACACTTTGTGGATTGGTTTTAATGGCACCACGGATAAAAACAGCTGAAATATTAGTTCGCGCAGCCAGTAGTTGATCAACCAGGTCGGTGACCCCATCTTGATCAAGCTGAGCTAGCGTTTCGAGGATACTTAATCCTGAGGTTTCCCAGAAATTATTTACTTTGGTAGGTTTACCGTGCTGAATAGTTAACCAACCATCCCGGGATAATCGCTGCAACACTTCGCGTAATGTGGTTCGTGTGACACCAATCAGTTCAGAGAGTTCTCTTTCTGCCGGTAAAATGCTGCCCGGTGCAAATTTGCCATTCCAAATTGAAGTGACAATATATTCCTCAGCAAATCCTGCCGGGCTTTGCGCTTTTATCAACGTCATTAAAACTATCCGAATTCCATAAGTATATTGCAACTGATTGTACCAGATGGCGACATACGCACAAGCGCAGAATTTTGCCTTTAGCGCAAAAAATGATGCTCCGCTGATAAATAATCAACAAATAGTCGTTAATCCACTGCGGTGTTGGTGCAATCGGGCAACAGAAGTGGCTTTGAGTGCAAACTTACGCTTAACTTAAACATTCGATCATAACCAAACAGGCACATTTAGAGCCGGTTAACGTAACACAAAACCTTTTGTTGCGAGTTCACTTTTTGTTTATCATTAAACCAGAATGTTCTCAATTTTTAGACACTCTGGTGAGTCTATTTTCTAACCATATGGCGCTCTAGACTCCGCGTTGGGGATCGTCGATAATACCCCGTAATTTTAAACACTTAGAACCACACAACTAAAGGTAACAAGACCCGCATGCAACAATCTATGGGTAGTGCGTTTTATAAAAACTTCCTCGGTCATGCACCTGATTGGTATAAAATGACCATTCTGATATTTTTGGTCATCAATCCAATATTGTTTTTCATGACCCCTTAATATCGCTGGCTGGGCATTAGTGCTCGAATTTATATTTACTCTGGCAATGGCACTTAAATGTTATCCGCTGAAAATGTACCCCATGAGATCTTGCAAAACTTTGAAGTCATCTTGTTGTTGGTACTGCCCTTGGTGGGGTAATGACCAAAGTGGGCGAGCCACAAAACCTGATCATTGCTGAGCGTGCCGGTTACGATTTTATTGCATTTTCCATACGTATGACGCCTGTAAATGTACCAGTATTGTTCGCTGGACTAATAGTCACTGTCCTCGTCGAAAAGTTTAAAGTTTTCAGCTACGGTGTGCAGTTACCCGAAAATGTCCGTGCTATTCTTTCTGAGCAAGATAAAGAACGCACCCCAAAAGACAAAATGAACCTGTATGTTCAGGGTGCTATTGCCATCTGGTTGATCATTGGTTTAGTTTTTCACTTGGCAGCGGTTGGTTTGATTGGCCTTTCGGTGATTATTTTAGCCACCTCTTTCACTGGTATTATTGATGAGCATCGCCTCGGTAAAGCCTTCGAGGAAGCTTTGCCCTTCACCGCATTGTTATGTGTATTCTTTGCTGTGGTGGGTGTTATTGTTGACCAACAACGGTTTAAACCAATTATACTGTGGGTATTAACCTTTGAAGGCCAAGATCAGATTGCGATGTGCTTTATGGCTAACGGATTATTGTCAATGATCTGTGATAACGTTTTTGTAGGTCCGATTTACATCAACGAATTAACTGCAGCGTTAAAAGCCGGTACCGTCACTCGTGACCCATATGACTTGTTGGCGGTTGCAACCAATACAGGTGCAAACTTACCAAGTGTTGCTACACCTAACGGTCAGGCCGCCTTTTTATTCTTGCTCACCTCTGCCATTGCGCCACTGTTGCGCCTGTCATATGGTCGCATGGTATGGATGGCACTACCCTATACCATCGTCCTAACAATTGTCGGGTTATTCTTTTCTTACACGATGCTCGAAAGCTCAACCAAAACCCTTTATGAAAAGGGTTATATAGAACATCACACGACTACGATTGAACAACCCAAAGTGCATAAATCAGGTCATTAAACTTTACCTTTATTAACAACAGCGTACCCCGGGGTGCGTTTTTTCTCACCAATCAGCCTGTATCATGCCAATGAACAATACGCTAGAATTTAGGCTGCCCGTTAAACCCAAGTTACGATAAAAAAATGAGAGAGAGGTATATAATAATGTCAACCCTAACCAATTGGCCAACCCAACGCACTCCATGGCTTCTACTGGCTGTTTCAGCCCTATTGCTGGAGCTATCGGCACTGTATTTCCAATACGGCCTCAAACTTGAACCCT